>JAEWQC010000263.1 GCA_023399355.1 Bacillota bacterium
CATAGAAGATGATTATCCTTTGTTGTGTATTTGTGTGGAAACTATATATTAACAGGATTTCATCTTCTTTTCTATTGTTCTTACTTTTTTTCCCACCAATTTCCCTACAGTAACTTTACGCTAACGCTGAATTATCATTGACTAAAATTGTAAATTCACCTGAGACTACAAAATCGAATAACTTATGAGACTACAAATCGAATAACTTATGAGACTTCAAATCGAATAACTTATGAGACTTCTTGTTGACAAATCATGGAGCGTATTTTATAATAATAACAATTCATTGATTTATCGGTTTAACATGTTAAAGCAATAACGTGACGAAGCGAAGAAATAATGATAAACTAAAGGTAAAGTGGCAATAGCAAAGCGAAATAGTAAAGCGAAATAGTAAAGCGAAATAGTAAAGCGAAATGTCAAAGCGAGGTGCGGGATTTGTCAAAGTGGAACATTTACACGCCGGATGGGGTACAAGATATTTTATTTGATGAGTGTCATCATAAAAGGAGTCTGGAACAGAAGCTCAGAGGACTGTTCAGAAGCTGCGGTTACAATGAGGTTGAAACGCCGACGATCGAATTCTATGATGTGTTTGCATCAGATACAGGTGCCATGCCGCAGGAAAACATGTTCAAATTCTTTGATCAGCAGGGCAGGATTCTCGTATTGAGGCCGGACATCACCGTGCCGGTGGCAAGAATCACTGCAACAAAATGCAGGGATGCTGCTTATCCGCTGCGTTTCTCCTATATTGGCAATGTCTTCAGGTACAATGACTATGGCGGCGGAAAGCAGAATGAATTTACTCAGGCCGGTATAGAGATACTTGGTGTAAATACGCCCGAGTCAGATGCAGAAGTGCTGTCCGTCGCGATCAACGCGTTGAAAGCAACAGGGCTTGAGAGCTTTCAAGTGGATATAGGGCAGGTTGAATTTTTCAAGGGGCTCATGGAGGAGACAGGACTTTCAGATGCTGACACCGCAAAGGTCCGAATGCTGATCGACAGGAAGGACCATGTCGGGCTGGAAGAGTTCCTGAACAGGTGTGAAATTCGGGAGGATCTGAAAAGGCTGATTTTCGGCTTGCCTGGCTTTTTCGGCTCAACGGACGTCATAGACCGTATCCAGGAACTCAACTTGAACAGGAGATCCCGTGAAGCACTGGAGAATATCCGGCAGGTCTTGAGGATCCTTGAGGATTACGGAATGGGACAGTATGTGTCCGTCGACCTTGGCATGCTGAGAGGCCTCGAATATGATACCGGTATTATATTCAGGGGATTTACATACGGGGTAGGCTTCCCGATCCTGACAGGCGGCAGGTATGACAGGCTGGTTGGCGAATTCGGCAGAGATTGCCCCGCAACAGGTTTTTCACTTGGCATCAATATGATCATGACGGCCATACAAAGGCAAAAGGGGACAATTGACAGACCTGAAACCGACAGTATTGTTTGTTATTCGGATAAAGGCAGGAAAACGGCGTTTGAATTGTGCGACGAACTGAGAAGGCAAGGCCTGGTGGTGGAACTGGATATTGCAAACAGTACGCCGGAATCGGCTGTGACTTATGCTGCTGCGAAGAGCATCGGCGGAGTGATCAGTATTGTCGACGAGGACACGGTTGAAATACATTATGTACAGTCCGGTGAAATGGCTGTTGTACAAATCAGCGATTTATTAAAGAGGTGAGCTCATTGAGATATCTTACAATAGCATTGTCTAAGGGAAGACTTGCGGATTTATCAATAGAAATGCTGGAAAAGTTGGGCATTGACTGTTCGGAATACAGGAATGAATCCCGCAAGCTAATTTTTACGGATGAGAAGAGCAAGATTCAGTTTTTCCTCGTCAAACCTGCGGACGTTCCCACTTATGTGGAGTATGGGGCGGCCGATATGGGTGTGGTCGGAAAGGATACGCTGCTGGAGGAGGGAAGGCATCTGTACGAGGTGCTGAACCTTGGCTTTGCTGCCTGCAGGATGGTGCTGGCGGGACCTTCCGAACTGATGGGCAAACTGGATGGATTAAATAATAAAAGAGTTGCAACAAAGTATCCGCGAATTGCCAGGGAATACTTTGAACATAAAAGACGGGAGTCCATTGAGATCATAAAACTGAACGGTTCTGTGGAACTTGCGCCGCTGGTTGGCCTTTCAGAAGTGATTGTGGATCTGGTTGAGAGCGGAAGGACATTGAAGGACAATGGTCTTGTCATTATGGATACGATTGCCGATATCAGTGCCAGGGTGGTTGTAAACAGGGTAAGCATGAAGATGGAAAGTGAAAGAATCAACGGTATCATAGAGGGCTTGAAAAAGCAGCTGTAACAGTTTCAAAGGGTTAAACGGATGAAATGGGAAAAGAAGATAAAAAAATGAAAAGGCAAGCAAAACAGACAAAGGAAGACAAAGCAGACAAAGCAGACAAAGCACATAAAGCGGATAAAGCAGATAAAGCGGATAAAGCAGATAAAGCAGACAAAGCAGACAAAGCGGATAAAGCGGATAAAGCGGATAAAGCGGATAAAGCAGATAAAGCAGATAAAGCAGGCATTTTGCCCGATTTGGCTAAACTGTACAGGGGAGTTTGGAGGAAAGTATGATTAAAGTGATTGATATGAGGCAGGGCAGCGACTCCGGATTGTTTGCCGGACTTGTCGGAAGGAACAGGGTCGGTGAAGGCGATGTGTTGAGAACTGTTGGGGATATCATCTTAAAAGTCAGGGCAGAAGGTGATAGAGCCCTCCTCGAGTACACATTGAAATTTGATAAAGTTCAGTTAGAGCAAACTTCGCTCAAAGTATCACAGGAAGAAATTGATGCAGCTTATAAAAATATTGATCCCAAGCTGCTGACTGTCATTAGGAAAGCTAAAGCCAACATCGAAGCTTTTCACCATAAACAGAAGGAAAACTCCTGGTTTATGACCGGTGAGGACGGAGTTATACTGGGACAGCTTTACAGGCCGCTTGAAGTGGTCGGCATTTATGTGCCAGGCGGTACGGCTGTTCTTACATCCTCCGTCCTGATGAACGCGCTCCCGGCAAAGGTAGCCGGCGTAGACAGGGTCATCATGGCAACGCCGCCCCGCAGGGATGGAAGCATTGAGCCGGCAGTGCTGGTGGCGGCACAGGAGGCCGGCGTAGCTGAGATTTACAAAATGGGTGGTGCGCAGGCAATTGCTGCGATGGCTTTCGGCACGGAGACCGTTCCAAAGGCGGATAAGCTTTTCGGCCCGGGAAATATTTATGTGGCAACGGCAAAACGGCTTGTTTTTGGCTATTGCGATATTGACATGATCGCTGGTCCTAGTGAGATCACCGTTGTAGCTGATGAGTCTGCAAATCCCGCATATGTGGCTGCTGATCTGCTTTCACAGGCTGAGCATGATGTGCTGGCAGCGGCCATTCTTGTAACACCCTCCAAAAAGCTTGCCGATGAGGTGGCAAATGAAATTGATAAACAGGTCCTGCAGCTTCCACGAAGGGATATCCTGGATAAATCGCTTGCCGATTTCAGCGCGATAGTTCTTGTAAATGACCTGGATGGAGCTATTGATATTGTGAACAGAATCGCACCGGAACATTTGGAATTATGTATAGAGGATCCGTTCAGCAGGCTTGATTCCGTTAAAAATGCAGGTGCGATCTTTCTGGGACACTGGTCCCCCGAGCCCCTTGGTGATTATTTTGCCGGTCCGAACCATGTACTGCCTACCGGAGGGACGGCACGATTTTTCTCCCCGTTGAATGTAGCGGATTATGTAAAAAAATCCAGTGTGATTTCCTACACAAGAAAAGCGCTGGGGAAAGTTAGTGACGATGTAGTGTATTTTGCAAAATCCGAGGGACTTGAAGCGCATGCAAACACACTGACGGTGCGGTTTGGCTCTGTGAAGCCGAAGTGAGCAGTCAATAATTATTGCCGGAGAAATGCTTTAAAGTATTGGCTTTTAGTAGTGGAAAGGGCTAATCTGCAAAAAAGTGAAGACGATAGCGGGAAACATGCGAGAAGCCGGGAAACCTGTAAACAGAGTAGTAGAGAAACAGAGAAATAGGGAAGCAGAGAGACAGAGAGACAGAGAAACAGAGAAACAAAGAAACAAAGAAACAAAGTTAAAGGAGTCAATCCGCATGAATAAATACTGGAGCAGGCTGGCTCAAGGTTTGGAACCCTATGTACCGGGAGAACAGCCCAGAGACAAAAACTATATAAAACTGAACACAAATGAAAACCCGTACGGACCTTCTCCGAAGGTGCTTGAAGCGGTCAGGGAGGCGGCGGATGAAAGCCTCAGGTTATACCCGGATCCGACCTGCGACAGGTTGATCACTGCAGTTGCTGAAAGCTACGGGGTCAGGAAGGATCAGGTTTTTGCGGGCAACGGCTCGGATGAAGTGCTTGCATTCTCCTTTATGGCTTTTTTCGATCCGGGCAGGACCATAGTGTTTCCGAATATCACCTATTCGTTCTATCCTGTCTTCGCTTCGCTGTTTCAGCTTGATTATGCCACAACACCGCTTGACAGTGAATTCGGCATACCCTCCGAACAACTCATGAAAAGCAGCGGCGGGATCATACTGGCAAACCCTAATGCGCCTACGGGCAGGGCACTTTCCATGTCAGCCGTCCGCAGTGTGCTCGACGGCAATCCAAATACCGTGGTGATTGTGGATGAAGCCTACATAGATTATGGCGGGGAATCGGTGGTAAAGCTCATTGACCGGTATCCGAACCTGCTTGTGGTCCATACATTCTCAAAATCACGCTCGCTTGCGGGAATGAGGATCGGATTGGCATTCGGTGACAGTGATTTGATTGCCGCACTGGAAAGTGTCAAGAACTCTTTCAATTCCTATACCCTTGACCGGCTTGCCATCGTTGCCGGAACTGCGGCATTAAAGGATCCCGGATATTATGAAGGGATTACCGCGAAGGTCGTGGCTGCGAGGGAACATTTCGTTCGGGAGCTTCGAAGCAGGAATTTCATGGTTACAGACTCCGCTGCAAATTTCGTTTTTGCTTCACATGACACTGTCAGTGCGGAGAAGATTTTCAAGGAACTGAGGGAGAGAGGCATTCTTGTCAGGTATTTCAACAAGCCGATCATTAACAATCACCTGCGCATCAGTATTGGCACGGATGCCGAAATGGCTGCGGTGATCAAGGCTCTGGACCAGATTCTCTGAAGTTTTTAAGAGAGGAATGATTCCTGAAACGACGGAGAAATAATGTGGATTTATGAATAATACTTTTGTATAATAAATGAGGGTATGCTTCCGGCAGGGAATACGTCTGAAAACGACCCCTTTCGACGCGAAATTTCATGGAACATAGAGAGCGTTATTGAGAATGGATATTTGGAGGTGCAGGATGTACAGAAGAGCCGAACTGGATAGAAAAACCGGAGAGACCGACATTTCTTTGAAACTGGATATTGACGGCGCTGGAAATTCTACAATAGATACGGGAGTCGGGTTTTTGGATCATATGCTCACGCTGTTTTCGAAGCACGGTCTGTTTGATCTTGAAATCAAGGCCTGCGGTGATTTACAGGTGGATGCCCACCATACCGTCGAAGATATAGGTATTGTGCTGGGTCAGGCTGTGAAGCAGGCAGCCGGTGATAAAAAATCGATTAGAAGATATGGAACATCGACGGTTCCCATGGATGAAGCACTGGCAATAGTCTCACTGGACTTCGGCGGAAGGCCGTTTCTCGTATGCAATGCGGTTTATACAAATGAGCGCGTGGGCAATATGGACACCGAACTGGTAGAGGAATTTTTCAGAGCGGTTTCGACAAATGCAGGCATGAGTATACATATTAACGTCCTGTACGGAAGCAACAACCACCATATTGTGGAAGCCGTATTCAAAGCCTTTGGACGGGCTCTGGACAAGGCAACACGGATGGACGAACGCATCGAAGGAGTCATGTCCACCAAGGGAGTTCTGTAGTATAATGCAAAGAACCATGGAAGTGTGAAAACCGGCGCTAAAGCTGAACGAACTGCTGATGCCGCTGATATAAATACCGAAAGGATGAGTAAGAGATGCTTATTAACGACACAAATTTCATTGATATGCCCTTGTTTATTAAAGGGAAGGTAAGAAATGTCTATGATCTTGGAGAACAACTGCTTATTGTTGTTACAGACAGAATTTCAGCATTTGATGTTGTTTTCCCGAATTTGATCCCCAACAAGGGTAAGGTTCTCAACAGTATTTCGGAATTTTGGTTCAACTACACGTCCCAAATTATCGGGAACCATATGATCACGACCGATGTCAGCAAATATCCAAAGGGCCTGTCAAAATATGTTGAAGAGCTGCAGGGCAGATCCATGCTGGTTCACAAGGTTAAAATGGCTGATGCGGAATGCATCGTGCGCGGTTATCTCGACGGCTCGGGACTGAAGGAATACAATGCAACCGGAAGCATTTGCGGAATAAAACTGCCCGCCGGCCTGAGACAGGGGGACAAACTGCCTGAGCCGATATTTACTCCCTCCACCAAGGTATCGGGGGGACACGATGAGAATGTCACATTCGAGGCACTTTCGGATATTATCGGACTAAAGCTTGCCGAAAGCCTGAAGGAAGCAAGTCTGACGCTTTATAGGGCGGCATGTCTTCATGCGGAGAGCAAGGGGATCCTCCTCGCAGACACAAAGTTTGAATTCGGAATGCTGGATGGAAAGCTGGTACTGGCTGATGAGGCTTTCACTCCGGATTCCTCAAGATTCTGGGAAATGTCCGACTACAAGCCGGGCGGACCACAGAAGAGTTTTGACAAGCAGCCCCTGCGGGATTATCTGGAAGCCATAAAATGGAACAAGCAGCCGCCGGCGCCGGAGCTTCCGGAACAGGTGCAAAAGAATACGGAAGCCAGATATATTGAAGCATATGAAAGAATTACAGGTAAAAGGCTGGTATAAAATTGATAGCGATAATTGATTATGGAGTAGGAAATCTTAGAAGTGTTGAGAAGGCAATGCAATTCATCGGCCTTAAAGCCGTTATCACTTCCGATATCTCGGAAGTCAGACGTGCGGACGCTGTGGTGCTGCCAGGCGTGGGCGCATACTCGGATGCCATGGACAGCCTGAAAAAATGCGGCATGGTGGACATTGTCAAAGAAACAGTCAAACAAGACAAACTCTTTTTGGGGATTTGCCTCGGAATGCAGCTGCTCTTTGAGTACAGCGAGGAAGGCGGAAGCCGGGTGGACGGTCTTGGCTTATTTGGCGGAGCAATACGGGGCCTGCCGCAAGACATGGGACTGAAGGTTCCGCATATGGGCTGGAATTCCTTGAAGGTAAACGATAGCCCATTATTTGCAGGTCTTCCTGAGAATCCGTATGTTTATTTCGTGCATTCCTTTTATCTTGACGCAAAGGATAAGGCGCTGGTTGCTGCGACCTGCGACTACGGTGTTTCCATCGATGCGGCCATTGGCAGCGGAAGAGTGTTTGCAACGCAGTTCCACCCTGAAAAAAGCGGGGAAACAGGTTTGATGATTTTGAAAAACTGGGCGGCGCAAATAGGATAATACATAAGTTTTTTCATTAAAGTTGATGAATAGCATGTAAACCCACTTAATGATATAACGGGAGTGAATAAAGATGATCATTTATCCAGCGATAGATATCAAGGATGGCAGGTGCGTGAGGCTGGTACAGGGCAAGTTCACGGATGTGACCGTATATTCCGACCACCCGGTGGAAATGGCCATGAAGTTCGAACAACTGGGTGCCGGATACCTGCATGTGGTAGATCTTGACGGGGCAAGGCTAGGCGAACCGCAGAACATAGCCGCAATCAGCGAGATGGCTGTAAAAGTCGGAATACCGCTGCAGATGGGCGGCGGAATACGTTCGATCGAAATGATCGAAATCATTCTATGCAAGGGCATTCAGAGAGTCATCCTGGGAACCTCGGCAGTCAAGAATCCGGAGCTTGTAAAGAAGGCGGTAAATTCTTTTGGAAGCAGCCTTGCGGTGGGAATTGATGCAAAGGACGGAATGGTTGCCATTGAAGGCTGGGCGAAGACCAGCGAATTCACAGCGATCGGTTTCGCCAGAAAGATGGAGGAACTTGGCGCTAAAACAATCATCTATACGGATATTTCACGCGACGGCATGCTGACGGGACCGAATCTCAAGGCAATGGAGGACATGGTGAAGGCTGTCGGGATAGAGGTGATCGCTTCCGGAGGCGTCACAAACATTCAGGATATCAAAAACCTGAAGGAAATCGGTGTATCCGGCGCCATCGTGGGTAAAGCCCTGTATACGGGCGATATCGATCTGAAGGAAGCTATTGCAGTTGCAAAGGAGTAAGAGATGCATACCAAAAGGATAATACCCTGTCTGGACGTTCATGGAGGCAGGGTCGTCAAGGGAGTCAATTTTGTGAATATCAGGGATGCAGGCGATCCCGTGGAGGTAGCCTCCATATATGACAAAGCCGGTGCGGATGAACTGACTTTTCTGGACATCACCGCTTCGTCGGATGCCAGAGGCATCATGCTTGATGTCGTAAGACGCGTGGCCGAGCAGGTTTTTATTCCGTTCACAGTTGGGGGCGGCATCCGGACAGCCGAGGATTTCAGAGAGATTCTCAAGGCAGGCGCCGACAAAATCTCCGTGAATTCGGCAGCGTTGAGAAGGCCCGAGCTCATTTCGGAAGCGGCGATCAAATTCGGAAGCCAGTGTGTCGTTGTCGCGATCGATGCCAAAAGGCGTGCGGACAGCAGCGGGTGGGAAGTATATCTCAACGGCGGACGTGTCAATACGGGCAGGGATGCTGTCGAATGGGCGGTTGAGGCCGAAAGACTCGGAGCAGGGGAAATACTGCTGACGAGTATGGACTGTGACGGTACAAAGAACGGCTATGATATCCCGCTTACCAGAACTATTTCCGAAAGCGTGAACATCCCTGTGATTGCCTCGGGCGGTGCCGGTACGATGGAGCATTTCCACGAGGCGCTTACCGACGGGAAGGCAGATGCAGTTCTTGCAGCATCTCTGTTCCATTTCCGCGAGATGCAGATCCGCGATCTGAAAGCCTATTTAAATGAAAAAGGGATTGAGATGAGGTTGTAAAATGGCGAATATCCTTGAAATGGTGAAATTTAATGCAGACGGACTTGTGCCGGCTGTAACGCAGGACATCAGGACGGATGAGGTACTGATGCTCGCCTATATGAACGAGGAGTCCCTCAGAAAGACGATTGAGACCGGTAAAGTCCATTACTACAGCAGAAGCAGGCAGAAGCTGTGGCTGAAGGGTGAAACATCAGGCCATTTCCAGCAGGTGCGGTCCATCAGCGTCGACTGCGACGGTGACACGCTGCTGCTGAAAGTTGAACAGACCGGAGCCGCCTGCCATACGGGACACCGTTCCTGCTTTTTTACAAGGCTGGATGCGGATGAATTGAAGGAAGGCTCTTTTAAGGATGGACAATCCGTATCGGAGGCGACGACTGCGGAGTGCAGGGAAAACGGCGGACAGGCAGGAAATGGCCAGCCGGAGGATGGACGGATGGAAGGCCTGCAGGCAGCGGAGGAACAGGTGGAAGGTGACCGGACGATTAACGGTCAGGCAGGTTCCGAGGTGCTTGAGGAGGTGTTCAAAGTTATTTCCGACAGAAGAGTCAACCCGAAGGAAGGTTCCTATACAAACTATCTCTTTGGCAAGGGGCTTGATAAAATACTGAAAAAGATTGGCGAAGAGGCCTGCGAGGTTGTCATTGCCGCCAAAAACGGCTCAAGTGTTGAAATAAAGGCGGAAATAGCGGATCTCCTGTATCATATCATGGTGCTTCTTGCTGAAAGAGGGATGGCGCTTGAGGATGTTTACGGAGAACTGAGGCAAAGAGAATAAAAAGCTGGTTCTATTTTACGTTGCATGTAAAAAACAATGAAACTGAGCAATAATGGCAGCTAATTGGCGCTAATAAGCCTTAAACGGTACAATTTAGCAAAAATGCATATTTGATTTGAAAATGGTTAGTATATTATATTATTAATATGATTAGCACTCAACACAAGTGAGTGCTAATAAATTGCAAAATTATTGTAGGAGGTTTACTTTATGAAAATAAAGCCTTTAGGTGAAAGAGTAGTTATTAAGATGGTTGAAAGTGAAGAAACAACAAAGAGCGGTATTGTTCTGCCTGGCAGCGCGAAGGAAAAGCCGCAGGTAGCGGAAATCGTCGCAGCAGGACCTGGCGGCTACGACGACAAGGGCAGGGAAATCAAAATGGAAGTCAAGGTTGGCAACAAAGTACTTATCAGCAAATATGCCGGAACCGAAGTCAAGATTGATGGTGTTGAGTATACGATACTGAAACAGAGCGACATCCTCGCTATTGTTGAATAATTCAGAAGGTCATAATTTTTTCAGAATATAAGGAGGTTTGAATCATATGGCAAAGGAAATCAAATTCGGAGAAGACGCCAGGCGCGCACTTGAAAGCGGCGTTAACCAGCTGGCTGATGCAGTGAAGATCACTCTGGGACCCAAAGGAAGAAATGTTGTTCTTGATAAAAAATTCGGTTCACCGCTGATCACAAACGACGGTGTTACCATAGCAAAAGAAATCGAACTGGAAGACAAGTTCGAGAACATGGGCGCACAGCTTGTCAAGGAAGTTGCCACCAAGACCAATGACGTAGCAGGCGACGGTACTACTACCGCAACTCTGCTCGCGCAGGCGATCATCAGGGAAGGCCTCAAGAACGTAGCAGCTGGCGCAAATCCGATGATTCTTAAAAAAGGTATTGCAAAGGCTGTTGAAGTTGCTGTTGATGCAATCAAAGACGGCAGCCAGAAGATCAAGGGCAAGGAAGATATCGCAAGAGTCGCTTCCATTTCTGCTAACGATGAAGAAATAGGCAAGCTGATCGCAGATGCAATGGAGAAGGTCACTAATGACGGTGTTATCACTGTTGAAGAATCCAAGACCATGGGCACGAGTCTTGAAGTAGTTGAAGGCATGCAGTTTGACAGAGGGTATGTCTCTGCGTACATGGTAACTGACACTGAGAAGATGGAAGCCGTTCTTGACGATCCTTACATCCTCATTACAGATAAGAAAATCAGCAGCATCCAGGATCTTCTGCCCCTTCTCGAGCAGATCGTACAGGCTGGCAAAAAGCTGGTCATCATCGCTGAAGATATTGAAGGCGAAGCACTTACAACCCTTATCGTCAACAAGCTCCGTGGAACCTTCAACTGTGTGGCAGTTAAAGCTCCCGGCTTTGGCGACAGAAGGAAGGCCATGCTGCAGGATCTCGCTATCCTGACCGGCGGAGAAGTCATTTCCGACGAACTCGGACTCGACCTGAAGGAAACCAAGATTGCCCAGCTTGGAAAAGCAAGGCAGATCAAGGTTCAGAAGGAAAACACCATCATCGTTGACGGTGCTGGCAAGCAGGCTGACATCAAGAAGAGGATCACAGCCATTAAAGCTCAGATCGAAGAGACTACTTCCGACTTTGACAAGGAAAAGCTCCAGGAAAGGCTTGCAAAGCTTTCAGGCGGCGTAGCTGTCATCCAGGTCGGTGCAGCAACTGAGACTGAAATGAAAGAAAAGAAACTTCGCATAGAAGATGCTCTTGCAGCAACGAAAGCTGCTGTTGAAGAAGGTATCGTTGCGGGCGGCGGAACTGCATATGTCAATGCAATCCCGAAGGTCGCAAAGCTTCTTAAGACGACTCACGGCGATGAGAAGACAGGCGTTCAGATTATTGTCAAATCCCTTGAAGAGCCAATCAGACAGATTGCCACCAACGCAGGTCTTGAAGGCTCCGTTATCGTTGACAAGATCAAAAGCAGCAAGGCCGGTATTGGTTTTGATTGCCTGAAGGAAGAATATGTCGACATGATCGAGGCCGGTATCGTTGATCCTGCCAAGGTTACAAGGTCTGCTTTGCAGAATGCTTCTTCCGTAGCAGCAATGGTACTTACCACCGAAAGCGTAGTTGCCGACAAGCCTGAAAAGGAACCTGCAATGCCAGCCGGTGGCGGAATGCCGGGCGGAATGGGCGGAATGTACTAAAACGAGGCCCAGTCAATAAAAAACGAAGGGGAAACCCTTAAACAGAAAGACCTGCATTTGAACATGCGGGTCTTTTCTTGTAAGCGAAACCGTTTAATTATCATACAAAATATTGGTATTGCATATTTTTGTTTGTTATAATCGTTTGTATAAATGAGAAAAAATAGTTGACTCGTGTAATTGTGATACGGTGCTTAATGGTTAGTATAATGGATTTTTTATTCTATTGGTAAAAGGAACAGAAGCTGAACTAGTACAGAGTATGAAATCTTTCAAGGAGGTAATGTAAAATGAATTGCAACCAAGAACAGTTTCGACTTTTGGATGGACTAATGCTTCAGACAGCAATAAACGGAGATATAATACTTGCTGAGCTAATCGCGAATGAATGTAGAATCAGCGAGTATAAAGCAGGTGATGTGCTCATTAAGCAAGGAGAGCATACAGATAACTTGTATTTCATACTTCGTGGTTGTGTTGAAGTTATAGTTAACGACATTGTAGTAGCACGTCGAACTGCTGGTCAGCATGTTGGAGAAATGGCTGCTATCGATCCTCGCGCGGATAGAAGCGGAACCGTTAGAGCTGTTCTCGATTGCGAAGTTGCAATTTTGACTGAGCAAGCCTTGAGTAATATTTCGAAAACTAAACCAGAGATCTGGCGTAACATTGCAAGAGAGTTAGTTCAGCGGCTTCGCGAACTGCCGGCAGAGCCTTTAGCGCGACAGAATTGCGAAGAATCTTATTCGTTCCAAATGAAACGACACTTGTTTTATTTATTTCTTGTGGTTTTTGCATGCACTGCCCTACTAACGCTATTGGGTATTGCCGGAGTTATCTTAATTAATGATTTCTACCTGAAGGGGCTATATTCGGTTCTGTTGGTAGAGTTAATTGGTGCAGTAGTCGGGCTATTCCGAGCAACAAGTTTTTTCATGACAAGGAAGTGAAAATTGTGATAGAAATTAGCTTAGCTAAAATAACGACGAAAAGTTGATTTCCTTTGGGAGGATACATAGATGATTGTTCATACACAGCATTGAAAGGAATGATACCAATGGGAAAATGGAAAAGCCTTCTAAAACTCAAGCCGTTTCTCAAAAAATTCAGATGGATCCTGTTTGCAGGAATCCTTGGAAGCATCCTGAGCTCTTTGCTTTCAACCCCGGTTCCGTATCTGATCGGACATCTGCTTGATAAGGTTTTTATGGGGAATAAAAGTTACAATGATCTCTACTTATATATCGGCGTGATCACCGGGCTGTATTTGCTGGATTACGGTGTTTCCCTGGTTTCGAAGAATCTGTTCGTCCGCATCAACAACTCGGTTGTCAATGAGATGAGGTATTCCGTGATGGGCAAAGTAATGGATTTGCCCATGAGTTATCTTTCAAGTACGGAGAAGGGGTACGTTCAGGCTCGAATTTCGGAATGCGCTTCGGTCGGCGGCATCTTTTCGCCAATGATCGTCGGGATGTTTCTTACTGTGATCAGTGCGCTGTTTGCTGCCGTCACAATGTTCGTCATCAATTATAAACTAGCTCTTGTGGTTCTGGCTCTGACACCGGTCTTCTTTTTTACTTCCAAGGCTTCCACAAAAGGATTTATGAAAAACACAAAAGCGATGATGGAATCCAATGCGGTCCTGAACGGTGAATGTTTTGAGATCATGAATGGCATTGAGGATGTAAAAGTTCTGGGGGGGAAGAAACAGCACCTTTCCAATTTCCAGGCCAAAATAAACGAGTTGGTCCGTTACAGTGTGAAGCAAAGCAAATCCATGATTCTGTTTATCGGAAATATCAGTCTGGTTAACGATGCCGGCACCCTTTTGATTCTGCTGATTTCCGGGCTGCTCATTTTTAAAGGGCAATTTACCATCGGACTGTATACCTCTTTTTCCCTCTATAGTGTGAAAGTGTTTGCATGCACGCAGGGCATAGCAACACTTGGAACCACTCTAAAGCCTATCTGCCTGAGTATCGAACGAATCTATGAACTTCTGGATATGAAGGATGAAAATGACGGAAGAGTTCGTGGATTGGATTCTGCCATTAAAACTGTTGAATTCCGGGAAGTTGATTTCCGCTACAAGGATAACCTGCCCGATGTGCTCGGGAAAATCAGCTTCGAACTGCAACGGGGAGACCGGGCGTTATTGCAGGGCGAAAATGGTTCGGGAAAGACGACGCTTGTCAAGCTTCTACTTGGACTTTATCAACCCACCTCCGGTGCTATCTGCATCAATGGTCAGGATAGCGCAACTTTAAACTGTGACAGCCTGCGCCAGCGGATTGGCGTCGTTTCACAAAACATTTTCCTGTTTCGCGGAACGGTTCTCAGCAACATTCTTTACGGTCAGGAGAAGAAAACCAGACAGGAGGTGCAGAGCCTGATCGAGAGCCTTGGCTTGCAGGAGTACATCGGAAAGCTTGCAAACGGACTGGATACGGAGATCAGCCAGAACACTTCCGGTGTGTCCGGGGGCCAGGCGCAGATCATTGCTTTCATCCGTGCGCAGCTTTCCGGGAAGGACATGATCATCCTGGACGAACCCATCTCAAATGTCGATGTCGAAACCCGCAATCTGCTCCTTCAGATTCTAAAAAAGAAAGAATACGATGGCATTTTATTAGTAATCTCCCATCAAACTGACGGAATGGATTTTTTGAGTAAAGTAATTGAGCTTTAATAAACCGGCAGGCTATCCCTCTTTCCTGATAGCCTGCCATCACTGCTGCATCTAGCAACAGACAAGTCAAGCCTTGCATACAGGCGGCGACTAATCCAGTGTCCCGGCGAAGTAGTATGACTGGAGCCAGTGCGCCCGTGACATTCGACATCTATCATTTTTATGATGCAGATGATACAATAAATTAGCTGCAGAACAGTTTTTGATTCCCCATACATGTAGAGCAGAGTAAAGTAAAGCTATAAAAATCGGCTATGATTTTTCATTATCGGTCAGATGCCCGGAATGAAGAGGAAACATCCATGCAAAAGATGTTGTACCATTTCAAACGGTTCAGCCTTGCCGCACAGTTTTTGCTGCTTGCAGCGGCTGCCGCCCAGCTGATTCATCAATACGGAGGTCATCCCAGGGAACTTGCTGCGTTCCTCGGGGCGGATGCCCTGCTCATTCTTTTTGACTTATACAGGGTGATGACCCGTTCCACTCAGAAATATCATACTCTTCTTACCGGTTTGTCATTGGTTTTGTGCACCGGTTTGCTGCTATTGTGCAGAGATACGGTTTTTCAAATCTATTACTTTTTCCTGCTGGACCATATCTTCAATATGCAGAGTGTTAAGGTTAAAAAGGATTTCATTATTTTGCACCTTACGGGTTTCCTGCTCTCTCAGGTGTGTTACCTGTTTCTCGTGGAGAGACGGAGCTTATGGACAGGTCTGGCCAGTCTTCTGGTAACGATGGCTTTTTATGGCCTTTTGCTATTTGTCTTTGCGATCATCCACTATTTCAAATCTGAGCAGAAAAGGCTGCAGGTGATCAATGCCGACCTGATTACCTACTCGTTTGAGGAGCGTGAATATCTGATCAATCGGGAGAGAAGTCGGATATCGCAGGAACTTCACGATTCCATCGGTCACTCGCTGATGGCGGTGATGATGAACGTCCGCTTTCTTAAGGTGGTCACGCCCAAAGAGGAGGAGAAACAGATCGGCCAAATCAATGAAATTGAAGAACTTTTGAAAGAATGCGTCGTAAGCCTGCGACAAAGCGTATCCAGTTTATGGGAACTGGAAGAAAATATTCAGATGAAAGAGGAAATCGAGCGCATTGCCCAAAAATTCAATGAGCTTGGTTTTGTCAGAATTGATTTGAGCTTTGACGATAAAATCAACGGAGCCCCCAAACAGATCAAGACAGCCATCTACAAGACGATTCGGGAAGGAATCACCAACAGCATTCGTCACGGCAACGCGTCAAAAATTATCATTTCCCTGCGCTGCACCGAGGAGGGAATTGAACTTGTCATCAGGGATAACGGTGTTGGCTGCGCGGATATTCACAAATCGTTCGGCCTGAATGGGATATTGGATAGAGTGGTTGCGGCGGACGGCGAAGTCTATTTTACAAGCGAAAAAAGCAAGGGCTTTACGATACGCGCCCTTTTGCCGGGGAGGTTTGAAGCATGATTCGGGTCATGATTGTGGACGATCAGATTATTATAAGGGAAGGACTGAAAAAAATCCTGTCCCTCGACGAAGAAATTGAGGTTGTATGCGAGGCGGGGAACGGCTATGAAGCCATTCTGATGCTTGGCTGCCATATAATCGACGTGATTCTGATGGATGTACGGATGCCAAAGATGGATGGCATTCAGGCAACCGCTAAAATCAAAGAGCAGTATCCCAAGGTAAAAATTATCATTCTGACAACATTTAATGAAGATGAGTATCTTTTTGATGGAATTAAAAACGGAATCAGCGGTTATCTGCTCAAAGACAGTGAAATAGATTATGTAATGAAGAGCATCAAAGAAGCCTATCGGGATAAAATGATTTTTGACCCCGGAGTCACGTCCAAACTGGTGCAGGCGATCAATCAAAAGCAGGAGCCCCTCTCCGCCGATCTGAGCACTCTGACTGACCGGGAATTGCAGATTGTAAAGCTGATTGCCAAGGGTAAAAGCAATCTTGAAATTGCAAAGACGCTGTTTATTTCCGAGGGCACCGTTAAAAATTCGATTTCCCACATTTTAAGAAATCTTGATTTACAAAGAAGAACACAACTTTCCGCATTATTTCTTAAGAAATAAATCTGGTATTTAAAACGGTCGGACTGTTACAAAAGGAAAAGTCCGGCTGTTTTTTTATGTGTGATGACTTTCGGCACATTCAAAACCTGTCCGGGTTCCAGTACTGTACAGGGTGTATGAATCGTATCGCAAAACCCAAAACCCAAAACCCAAAACCCAAAACCCAAAACCGTCTTGCCGGAAAATTTGAAGACCGAATTTCAAAATCGGTCAGACTTTATAGTACAATCCGGCAGACACAGGAGGCGGTATTGATTCACAGACATTACTTTCGTAATGGAAAGTACGGAACGGCAAAGCATTTCATGACTTTCGGCATGTTTTATCTTCATGGGTAGTTCATTAAGATAAAGGCATGGGAAAATTAGAAAATTATATAACAATGAAGGTGGAATGCATTATGCAAAATTGCAAAACAACCGGTGATCCGACTATTGTGTCAGTCCAAAATCTCAATAAAAGCTATGCAAACGGTCATGAACCTATTTTAAAAGATGTCAGCTTTTCTATAAATCAGGGGGAGTTTATCGTTATTCATGGGGAAAGCGGTTCGGGGAAGAGCACGTTACTCCATCTGCTGGCGGGGTTTGACAGTGCAGACAGCGGTAAAATATGGGTGGAGCGCACCGATATCTGCAAAATGAACGAGTCACAGAAGGCCCGTTTTCGGCGTGATCACATCGGGTTTGTCTTTCAGCAGTTTCATCTGCTGCCGGAACTGACCGCACTGGAAAACGTCATGATGCCGCTGTTAATTCAAAAGGAAAAAGTTAAAAAAGCACGCGAGAAGGCTGAAAAACACCTTTTCTATGTCGGTCTTGAAGATCGGATGAACCGCACTCCGGAGCGCCTGTCGGGCGGACAGAACCAGCGGGTTGCCATTGCCCGTGCGGTGGTCTGCAATTCGAAGATTATCTTTGCGGATGAGCCGACCGGTAATCTTGACAGTAAAAGCAGAGCGGATATTCTCGAACTGCTGAAAAAAGTCAACCGGGAAAAAGGTACGACTATTATGATGGTGACGCATTCCATTGAGGAGCGCAGCATTGCCGACCGTATCATCGAACTCAGGGATGGGGTGATTGTATGAACTGGAAACTCACCTTGCTCAAAAAAGACTGGATTCACAATAAAACACGGAATTGCTTATCCTCTCTGTCGGTTCTTTTAGGCGTTGCCGTGATCATTGCAACTATTATCACCGTTTCATCCACAAAAAACGCATTCCTTCAGATGGCCGATTCGCAAAGTTCCGGCGCAAACCTGCTTGCAACGTCCGTGTCCGATCAGCGTATTAATACAGCGGCATTTGACTGCCAAAACGACGATATCGGCGATGCCTTTCCGTTTTTCAGCGAAGACTGCTATTTTGAGTATGCCGGAACCTATCATACTTTGACGTCTATGGCGGTTGACTTCGCAAAAGAAAATAAGCACGACGGCTGCAGGCTTTCAGGCGGCGTCCTCCCCCAAAATGGGGAATGCCTGATTCCGGAAGCGATGAAAACGGAGTATGGTCTGAGACTTGGCGATAAAATCACAGTGCGGACAGAATCGGCGACCAAATCTCTCAAAGTTTCCGGTTTTGTACAAAACACCGGCATTGCAACAACCAATTTGGGGAAATGCATTCTGACGGATTACCGAAACGCATCGGGTTATGGAAATATCGTTTATAAGCTTATTCTCAAGCCGGAAACGGATATCAAAACGGAAAAAGCAGTGCTTCAAAACGCTCTGATCGGAAAATACACAGTTGACTATCCTTCGGGACAATCCGAGCAGATTCTGAATGAAGCCAACCTGCTCTTCGGTACCATGATGGGATTTGGTTTTCTGACGCTGCTTTTGGGCGGCTTCCTCATCAATATAACGGTCAAGGATTATGTCAGAAAGATGCGTCGGAAAATTTCAATCTTAAAGGTTTTTGGAGCGGTGAAAGCCGACATTATTCGGCTTGTATCTGGCAAAAGTCTGCTGATCGGCCTGCCTGGTACAATGCTTGGTGCTGCAGCCGGCATCGGTGGGTCCTACGGTCTGATTCGGCTGGTTGACCGCTCGTTTACCGGCGGGATGAACATTCAGCCGGTGATACGCTGGAGCATTATCGTTGCCACCGTAATCGGTGCATTGCTGTTCTGCCTGCTGATATCGCTTCCCGCCGCTTTGCGTGCTGCAAATGAAAATATCATGGATGGTTTTCACAAGTTTGATAAAGCAGTCACAATCAGCGTCAAAAGAGTGATCTTTTCAGCCGCACTCTTTGCCATACTGGCAGCCGCACGCGTACTTTCAGGGCAGGGGCTTTTTACCTTTGCCGCTCTCGTCGCAGGTATTTACTTTTTCGCCTTGATGGCATTCCTTCCTTGCGCACGCCTGGTGCTGAAGCTGATCAATCGTACATCCCCCTTCAACGGATTTGCCGTTAAAAACAATCTTGTAAAGCAATCCCGCAAAGCAATCAATCTTACCGTGCTGTTCTCCTTTGTCATTGCCATATCCGTCGGCATTCTGCTTGTCGTGAATGAGATATCCTGTTCGACATATAATATGGAAAAAGGAGAATACTTCGGGGACGCGGTTGTTTCCAGCGTTACAGGGCATGGACTCACCAAAGATATCCTTGAAAAGGTACGTTCCTCAGACGGTGTAGACAAGGCGTATCCCCTTTATCAGAAATATGTGAATCTCGCCGACGATAACGTTCAGATGAAAGGATTTTGTCTGGATGATACCAATAAAGCCCGGCTCACGGATTACTGGAATATCGATAAAGCAGATTTGCAGAGACTTGGCGATCCCGACACGATTCTGCTTTCTGAAAAAGTTTTGAATGACCGGAAGCTGAAAATCGGTGATTTCATTCCCATTGGTACCGGAGCAGACCCGAAAAAACTAAAAATTGTCGGGTCCTACAGTACAATGAGCAATGACGGGAAATCCGGAATTCTTTCCGAACAGAGCTTTCTGAGTGCATTTCAGAATTACTCCATCCGAGCTGTAAATGTTTTTGGAAAGAACAGTGTCAATGATGAAACGCTGAAATCCAATATCACAAGCAGTGTCAATGATAGCTTTATTCAGATTGACAGTTCTTCAGAAGTACAGAAAACTGCAGCGAAACAGAGCGGCCAGTTTCTTATGCTGATCGACTGTATGGTTGTTATTCTAGTGGGTGCCGGTATCCTGATGCTGGTAAATTCCATATCAATGAATATTAAAAACAATCAATACACACTTTCCGTCACAAAACTGCTCGGGGCAACCGGCCGTAATCTTGTGATCCAGAGCAGCATCGAAGGAATCATATACGGCATATTCAGCTCAGCAGCCGGAATTCTCACAGGCATCGTCCTGAATTTTATTTTGACAGGGAGCATGAATAAAATGACGGCCTGGAATTTGAAAGCAACTGTTCCCGCATCGATTCTTGTTATATGCGGCATTGGCTTCCTCTTTGCCGTTCTCTTCTCGGAAATCCTCGCAACCGCATTGAATTACAAGAGTGATGATAAAGCCATATTGGTTCAAGAATAAGAGCATAAATAAAGCACGGAGTGGCCCTCCAGGTTCTGATCGGCGCCATTTTCCTCATTCGTCACAGGATTTCCGATACCGGCGTATGCTGATATCAAGAATCTGCATAATATTGGGGAGAATGAATATGATCGTATCTTTTCAAAGAGGGGATGTCAACGGCGACAGGATACCCGATAATGTTTTCCTGACAGGTAACATAACTTCTGACAGTCCATTTATCCAGAACATCACGCTGGTTATACAGGACGGAAGAACGGGAGCATTTACGAATGCTGCACTCAAAGAGAATGCAGGATACAATCCTGCACTATTTTTAGGGGATTTTACCGGAGATAAAGTGAATGATATTTTAGTCGGCATAGCCTCCGGCGGAAGCGGAGGATTCATGTATTATTATATTTACTCCGATGTGAACAATGCTCCGCGAATGTTGTTCGACTTTAATGTGTTCAATGAATATTATCAATACGATGTTACATACAGGGATTATTATAAGGTTGAGGTACTAAATAAAACGTCAAAGATCAGATACATCCTCGATATTACGTATAAGGGAACGCAATATCTTTCTGAAATATATGACACCAACGGAAAACTGAAGGCTCCCATCAGCGGCTTTGTGAATGGGCTGGGCGGATTGTATCCTGTTGATTTTGACAGTAATGGAGTATATGAATTGCTTGGCTATCAAAAGGTTGCCGGGAGATACAATGCAGATGCACTTGGATATCTGCAGACATCATTAGGCTGGAACGGCCAGGCCTTTGTTCCCTTTGATCAAAATATTGCCGTACCGGGGGCAAAGTTCGTGTGAAGGACATGGCTCTCATCAGTTAATCGGTCTTGTAAGTAAAAGACGAAGCCCTGCATGATGAATGCGGGTCTTTTTGCGTCGGAGAAAGATGAAACTTTTTTTAAACAGCCTCGTCAAACATTTTAAATGGTAACTTAAGGAATGGATACGAAAAAATGTTCAAGCTTGCGAACAAACGGGGTTTCATTTTTCTCCTGGCTGTATTTATTTGTATTGCCACAGGATATATTTTAAATACTGTGGTTTTCCAGGTGCTGGAAAACAGGGTGAGCAGTTGCAAATCCGATTTGGATAAGGACGGGATTGAGGAGGAATTGTACCTTGTTGGGGAAAAAGGCAGCGTTTATGGGAAATACCTTGTCATCCGTTCAAAAGATAAAGAAACAGGCAAATATGATCTCGAGGCATTAAAACCATGGAAGGTAATGGTTACAGATGTAGATGGTGACGGCATGAAAGAGATTTCCGTCGGTGTATTTAAGACGACCAAATTCCATCCTGAAATGGCGAAGCGACCCTTCATATACAACTGGGATAAAGGCGGGATATCTCCAAAGTGGCTGGGTTCCACACTTTCAAGACCATTTGATGATTATATTTTTGCAGATATTGATGGGGACGGTATGGAAGAATTGATAGCGATTGAACTGCTGTCGGATGGGCATAAAGTTCTAAACTCATATAAATGGAAAGGTTTTGGCTTTGAAGGGATAGGGGAGAGCCGGAATTTTGAGGATATCACAGCACTGAAAAAGCAGGCTTCGGGTGAAACAGGCATTTCGATGGCAATTGCAGATGTCAGAGAAGATGGGAATTGGGAAAAGGCGATTTTCGTCTTTAAAAACGGGAAATTGGTTGTTCGATAGGTAACGGGAGGATTTAATAATGAGGTGTAAAAGGTTAATATCATTGGCAGTATGTGTAGCTTACCTGATGACTTTTTTAATTTTTGTATCCGGGTGCGGGACCGGAACGGAAGAGGACAGAAGTGCCTCGTTGCAAACGAATAGCGGCATTTTGGACTCTGCGAAGGCTGTGCCGGGAAAAAAACCGGCCAACAATGCAGCCTTGGCAGCTGAGAGTACAGGCAGCCGGATGGCGGAAAGCGAGCAGGCCGATTCAGACTCCCGGTTCTCGGATCAGGATGAATCATTAGGGAAACCGGTTTTTGCCGAGCAGATTTTTGAAGAATATACAGAACCGGACTTAAAGTTCAGCGAATATGCCAAAATGGTTAAACCCTATAAAGTCAAAGAAGATCTGTCCAATATTGAAAATCTGGAGCAGTTCGGCTCATTTTCCCGGCAACAGAAGGAATTGCTGTCTAAAAACGGGTTCGTTGCAGCGCCCACAAGTGAAGAACAACTATTCTATATATACGAAAGAAATCAATATCTGAAGTTGCCCAGTTTCGTGACGGCCGATTCTGTCCTGCAGGTGTATCATGTATTCTTTGACTACTCGTTACGAACGCTTGAATCACAGAAGCTTCTAGGTGTGCTGGAACAATTGACGGGTGATATGCTGAACAAGTCAATTGCCACCTATGGCAGCTTAGCAAATAGTGAAGTCAAGGAAGAGGCTTTAATGAACATCGCTTATTTTGGTGTGGCACAACTGGCACTGAAAAAGGATCTCCCTGAAAATATACCGGATGATGCAAAGCGGCTGGCGGAAAAGGAATTTGAATTCATTAGGGCAGAAACAGGGTTTGAGAAATCACCTATTTTCGGGTATGACCTGGATTACAGCCAATACAAGCCTCGTGGCCATTACACAAGGAGCGGGGATTTGCAGAGGTATTTCAGGGCTATGATGTGGTACGGGCAAGCGCCTTTCGCTCTTTATTCAGAAAAGGACGGAAAGAAAGTGCCGGATGTAAAAAGTGCAACCAGGGCACTGCTGATGACCTATAACGTATTTATGAACTACAGGGATTCGTCAGATGCAGAGCTGTGGGAAAAGATCTATAGTCCTGTCAATTTCTTCGTCGGCAGTTCGGATGACTTGAATATCTTTGATTTCAAGGACCTCATCCTGAAGGTGTATGGCAGTGAAATGAACCTGGATGCTCTCATGGAGGAAGGGAAAATGGCAGAGCTGTTCCATGAAGTGGGAAAGCTGCCCGAGCCCCGGATACAGGCACAATGGACCAGTGTAAATACACCTGTCGGAAAGCAGTTCAGGTTCATGGGACAGCGTTATATTCCCGATTCCGAAATTCTGCAGAAGCTGGTTAAGCCATACGTCAGGCCCATGCCCTCCGGACTGGATGTGATGGGCATTCTTGGATCGGACAGAGCGTACGGTCTCCAGATCAATGACCTCAAGGCAGACAAAGCATGGCCTGAGTATCCGTCCGAGTTTAAAAAGCTTAAGGAGCAGTTTTCCAAAATCGATGAAGCAAAATGGAAATCAAACATGTACTATGGCTGGCTGTGGACGCTCAAATCGCTTCTTGTTCCTTTCCAACAGGGCTATCCCTCCTTTATGTCCACTGAAGCATGGAGGGACAAATCCCTTAATACGGCGCTGGGAAGCTGGTCGGAGCTCAGACATGATACAATTCTTTATGGGAAGCAAAGCGGCGCCGAATGTGGCGGGGGAGATGAACCTCCTGTCATTCGCAGCTATGTCGAACCGAATGTGGAATTGTATGAGAAGCTTCTCTGGCTGACACGCTATTCCAGGGAAAATCTGACCCAAAGGAGTATTCTTCCGGATGAACTGAGGGATAGAATGCAAAGCTTTGAAGACTTGCTTGGTTTTCTTATCCATTGTTCCATCAAGGAACTGAAAAACGAAGAGTTAACCAAAGAGGAGTATGATAGGCTGTTGACTTATGGCGGTACGTTGGAATTTTTAACAAGCTCAATGGCGGAAGATAGCATGCGGTGGTTTGAAATTACCTCGGAGGCGGATAAAAATATGGCAGTCATTGCCGATGTCCATACAAATCCCGGGAGTTACCTTGAAGCAGGGGTGGGTTCTGCCGATCAGATGTTTGTGGTTGTACCGGTCGGCGGAAAATTATATCTGACAAGAGGTGCTATCTTCAGCTATTATGAATATGTCAGCAATCAAAGGCTGACGGATGAAGAGTGGCAGAATATGCTTAAGAGCAATAAGCAGCCTGCTCAGCCGGAATGGATGAAATCTTTCCATGGGGGTGGAAAAGGGGAGATTCCCATACCCAAGGAACCTTACGATTCGGGATGTCAATGACCATTAACAGAGGAAATAAAAATGGTTGTTCGATTTGTCATGGAACAGCAGGTACAACGCAGTTAAAAGGTACAACGCAGTTAAAAAGTACAACGCAGTTAAAAGGGTATAACGCAGTTAGCAGGATGCATAAATAAAAACTCCCGCCCGATCAAAGTGTTTCGGGAAGGAGTTTTTGCTTATGTGGAGGTTATTTGTATCTGGCAGATCATATTGAGCCTGCTGCGGGCTGTATGGCAGAGCCGCTTGTGACGGCGGAACCGTTCCTGCCGCTTTTCCCCTTGAATTGGCCGCTCTTCATCATCCCTTTGTTCTCTCTCATTATTCCTTTATTTGAAAAACCGTTTTCCGGTTCGGACTTAAGCAGATCATCAATTCTCTTTATGCCTGCATCGCCCTGTTCCTTGGTGATTGCACCGCTGGTCACCATTTTGTTGATCAAATCCTTCTGAACATCGGCAATTTTTGCAGAGTAATCTGTCAATATGCTTTTCTGATCTTCAGTAAGCTTGGACACATCCACTCCGGCGAATCCTAAGCAATTAAAGCCGCCGAACCCATTTATCAGACCTTTTGCATTTCCGGCGATTCCGTTCTTATCCAGATCAGCAATTTGGTCATCAAGCTTTTTGATCGCAGCATCCTTTTTCTCAGCAGAAATGGCATTAACGTCCGCCATTTTATTGATCAGCTCTTTCTGGAGGCCGGCAATTTTTTCGCAGGCATCAGTCACATCCGTTTTTTGAACATCTGTAAGTTTTGATATGTCTGCTCCGTAAAGTCCCATGCCATTCATCTTCCCGGGACCTTCAAAGCCCTTTCTCCCCATTCCGAAGCCTGGCAGGATACCACTTTCATCACCATTTTTCAGACCATCTTCAGTTTTTTTGATCGCCGCATCTCCCTGCTCTTTGGTCATTGCCCCGTTTGAGACCATGTCGTTGATGAATTCCTTTTGCAGATCGGCCATTTTTTGCGAATAGCTTTTTACGGTTTCCTTCTGTTGATCAGTCAACTTGGCCGAATCTATCCCGAAAAATCCCCTTATGTTCTTCGCAGTTGAAGCATCCGATGTCGCGGCATAAACTGTGAATGGTACGGTAAGTACTGCTGCCACTGCAAGGGCAATGAAAAACTTTCCTTTGCCAATCCGACCTGTAATACCCTTTCCTATCATTACTGCATCTTCCTTTCCCCATTAATTTGCAGAACAGAGAAAATAACGATTTCTCTGCTTTCTTCTGCATAATACTATTCTGAGGCATGAATCTTAAAATATACTTAGACAATTGTGAACAATTATTTAATTGAAAGCGATTGATCCTATGACATTTCCAAGATATTGGCATCGGAATGCGCATTTGATATAATAAATTGTTCCAGACATTGGTGGAAATCAGGCGTATAAAACCATTGAGAATCAAAGAATCAAAGAATCAAAGAATCAAAGAATCAAAGGATCAAAAGATCAAAGGATCAAAGGATCAAAGGATCAAAGGATCAAGAATCAAAGGATTAAAGAACTCTTTTAGTGATAGATGGAGGAAAGCAGATGAAATTGAAAATACTTGTTGGAAATGGGAAGAAAATCGGAGCGCTTACACTACCGTTTTTGGTGATTGGATTGATTCTTAATATCATGAATCCATCCTTATTCAGTGTGGGGGGGCCGTCTCTTGTGTTAAAGTTGATTTCCATTATTATTTTGATTCCGGGGATTATCAATTGGTTATGGTCGGTAGTTCTGATCCTGACAAAAGTACCCCGGAAAGAGTTGATAACAAACGGACCTTACGCGCTGGTCAAGCACCCGTTATATACCGGTGTGGCTTTACTTGTGCTGCCATGGTGTGGCTTTCTGTTTAATACATGGCTGGGAGCACTGATTGGAATCATCATCTATATCGGATGCAGAATATTTGCGCCGGAAGAAGAAAAAATATTGGCAAAGATCTTTGGCGCCCACTGGGAGGAATACGCCAAAAACGTAAAAATTCCGTGGCTTTAACAATTTCCTACCCGGTAAATTGTTGAATGAGTTTACAGGCGGGAAAAACAAGAGAGGTATTGGAATATGAAAAATCAACCGGTTATTTTGGTGGTGGAAGATGATCAGGATATCAATCAATTACTTTGCACGATCTTGAAAAAGCAGGGTTATGAGGCTGTTGCCGCTTTTTCCGGGAGTGAAGGGCTGTTGTTGATCAATGCAAAAAGGCTGGATCTCGTACTGCTGGATCTGATGTTGCCCGGACTTACCGGACAGAAGCTCCTTGATGAGATCAGAAAAACGAGTAGAATACCTGTCATCATTATATCAGCCAGAGACAGCCAAAGTGATAAAATAGAGCTTTTAAAGGCGGGAGCAGATGACTATGTTACAAAACCCTTTGATACGGAAGAGGTCATTGCAAGAATTGAAGCGCAGCTCAGAAGATATCTGGATTACGGCAATACGGACCGGCAGAGCGGGAATCTGCTCACCCATAAGGAGGTTGTGCTGGACCTGGAAAATCATGAGGTCAAGGTAAAAGGGAGCCCGATTTCCCTGACAGCCCGGGAATATGCCATGCTGGAACTGCTGATGAGGTATCCGAACAAGGTGTTTACGAAGCAGAACCTGTTTGAAAGTATCTGGGGAGAAGCGTATTACGGTGAGGATAACACCATCAATGTGCATATGAGTAATCTGAGAAACAAGCTTTCCAAAACCGAGGAGTACATACAGACCCTCTGGGGCATTGGTTACAGGATGAGCGAAGCAGACTGAAACCAAGATTCTGCGAGGCGGTGTTTGCAGTGTATTTAAAATTAAGGATTTCTTTAGTTTTTTTTGAGTAAATCTTAAATTTGGCTTGTTATGATACTTTCGTTATGTATTTTGTGAATGAACGAAAGGAGAATTTGAATGAGCGGATTTGTGATACAGACCAGAAATTTAAGCAAAAAATTCAAATCCCAATACGCCGTGAATTCGTTGAATATGTCGGTGAAAAAGGGTGACATATACGGTTTGATCGGACAAAACGGCGCAGGAAAAACAACGCTTATCCGGATTTTGACGGGCCTGGTTTACCCGACTGCGGGAGAAATTGCGATATGGGGTGAAAGTGGTGAGTCAGCCTTGCTGGGAGGCCGTAAAAGGATAGGGTCCATCATTGAAATGCCTGCATTCCATCCCAATATGAGTGCAGGACAGAATCTTGAAATGGTAAGGCTTCAGAGAGGTATTCCGGGAAAGGACTGTATTGGCAGGTGTCTCAAGGAAGTTGGTCTGGAGGATACCGGTTCCAAGAAGGCGGGCCGATTTTCTCTCGGCATGAAGCAGAGGCTTGCAATTGCAATGGCGTTGTTATCGGAACCTGAGATGCTGATCCTGGATGAACCGATTAATGGGCTTGATCCGATAGGGATCGTGGAAATCAGGGAACTCCTTAAAAAGATCAACCGGGAGAGGCGCGTAACCATCCTTATTTCAAGCCATATTCTGAGTGAAGTCTATCAAATGGCAACCTGCTATGGCATCATGAAGAAGGGCGAGCTTATTGAAGAACTCACTATGGACGAATTGAACAGAAAGAGCAGGAAATGTCTTGAAATCACTGTCGATGACGCATCAAAAGCAGCGGTGGTCATTGAAAGGGAGTTCGGAACGACCAATTTTGAAATCCTGCCCGGCAGGAAAATTCATCTTTATGACCATATGGAAAACCCCGGCGAGGTAAACAGGAAGCTGAATACCAACCGGATTGTGGTAGAATCAATCCAACCCGTAGGAGACGACCTGGAAGCTTATTTTCTGAAGGCGGCGGGAGGTGCCGGAAATGTTTAACCTGCTGAGGGCCCAGTTATACCGATTGTTTCAGGGTAAATTCTATTTTATGATCCTGTTAATCAATGTGCTTATAAACATTTTCGGAGTTGCCGCATACTGGATGCTTGAAAACAACCCTGCCACAGGGCGGGAAGGAGTGCAGAACATCAAGGGGTATACCCTGATGTACAAGGTAATAAGAAGCGGAGGAATTGAAGTCTTTGAAATCGTGGCAATCGCCTTTGTCGCACTTTTTATCGCTTCCGGGTTCAGACAGGGCAATATCAAATCCGAAATTTCTTTTGGCTATGATAGAATGAGTATTTATCTCTCAAAGCTTTTCTCTTCCATGGTTGGGGTTGCAGGTATTGCTGCAACCGGTATGCTGACGGGACTGGCGGCAGGAACTGCCTTTTTCGGGTTCGGATCTCCGGTTGGTGGAGATGTGATAGTTGGGCTGATCCGGTCATTTTTGTTTGTTATCCTTGTTTCTCTGGGCTTTTGCAGCATATATGTCCTGATTTCCTTTGCATTAAAGGAGCCGGGGGCAATTATCGGAGCATATGCAGGATTTACGGTTCTGATTACTAATTTTCTGGTAGCCCAGCTTTCGCTACGCTTTGAGTGGTTTAGAAAAGTGACGGAATATATCCCCCAGGCACAGTTCTATAATGTTGCAACTGGTGACATAAACGCAGCAACGGCATGGACTGCGGTTGTCTACACCGCTGTGCTGATACTTGCCAGTACTGCGGCGGGATGTGCAGTATTCAGAAAACAGGATATTGCATAAGCAGGAGAAAGGGGCGGACGTATGACTGCTTTTACATGTTTCATAGTGTTGGCGTTGGCGTTGTCTGTTGTCATCCTGTCTGTCCGCCTTTTCCTTGTGAACAGGGATCTGCGGGCTATCAGGTCGGACCTGGAACGTTTTGACGAAGACAATTATGGGAAAAACATAAGCATTGCAAGCGGGAATAAAGGGGTGGAAGAGCTTGCAGCTGTCATTAACAAGAAGATCCTGAGTTTCAAGGAAGCAGTGATCCATTACAGAAACATGGAAGATGAACTCAGGCAGGCTATTGCAAATATGGGCCATGATCTGAGGACTCCTCTGACTTCAGTGTCCGGCTATCTGCAGCTTTTAAAGAAGGAAGTTACTACAGAGGAAGGCCTGCAATATATGGAGGTCATGGAAAGACGGGCTAAAACGCTGGAGACAATGATCAATGGCTTTTTTGAGTTGTCAATGATAGAAGCCCCGGTATACCCGCTTTCTATTGAGGCGGTTGATCTGACTGCGGTTCTGGCTCAGCAAATGGCTGAGCGTGTTAAGCGTTTCCAGAACGGCGGAATCACACCGGAACTTGACATTCCGGATCAAGCAGTCAAAGTCTTTGCCGATTTCCATGCTCTGGACAGGATCATTGCCAATTTACTCGGAAATGTGCTGCAGCATGCCAGGGGCCGCGTTTTAATAAGGCTGCATAAGGTTGGAAAGTCTGCTGTCCTGGAAATTAGCAACAGCGCAGAGAATTTGTCATCGGAGGATGTCGGCAAGCTTTTTGACCGCTTTTATACGGCAGACAAAGTTCGTAACGGAGCAAACAACGGACTGGGACTGCCGATTGTCAAAGCTTTGGCCGAAAAGATGGGAGGTAGCGTAACAGCCGGATATGCAGATAGTATTCTTACTATCCGGTTGACCCTGAGGGCAAATGTTTATGAACACGTCGATTAACGGGATCATAAAATAGAATTTACCCTGAAACAATCTGTATAACTGTGTCCTTAATAAGTATTTGTTATACCCGGATTAATAGGATCCTCCGAACATGACACAAACGTGGTATAATCAAGCTTGCAGGGGCCATTCCTGAGGGATTTTTCGGCGCTTTACAGGAATAACCTGCTTGAAAGGGTGTGTTCATGCTTACCATATATGATGAGAGTTCAACGATTATTGCTTTTAGAAAAAGCCTTTTTTCTGACGTTTTAAAAGAAGAAGAGACTCTTTCCCTGAAAATCGATGCTTGCAAAGAGTCAAGGGGGAAGGAACTTTATTTTCCGCCTTATATCGATGACTCAAGTAAAGAAGGAGATGCTGTCAGGTATTGTTTTGATCAAAATAGGCAGTTGCGTATTATTCAAGCAGTGAGAAAAGAACAAACGGTAAATGCTGTTTATTTTTTGGATATAAGATTATTTAGTCGCTTGCAGGGTACGTTACAGAGGAATTTCCGCTTTGCAGCCTACAGCTATCTTTACAGTATTCTCAATGATGAGAGGAATACCTTGTATAATGTTAAAATTGCTGCCGACCAATCTCCTGACCAGAAACTGGCGATATCATACGATGAAGCCGGAGACTTAAAGAGGATATACTTCAAAGGTGAAGAAGATATTGTTCTTTATGAGTCTTTAAGTGACCTCTGCTAAAATTTCTTAAAAAAGCAGTTAACCTTTTTATCGAAATGTAATATAATTGCAGGCATATAAGGAGAGTATATGCTTGTAAATATGAATAGACTTGAGTTTGGGGCATTGGATGATGCCTCACTTGTTTGGACTTGTATTGAACCAACCATCCGGCAGATCCGGGGAAAGAGCTTTATGGTGAAATCAGAGTTCTCTGCGCGGCTGAATACCGGCCAGCGTTCATTGCTGATGTTTCAGATGCTTTATGGACATTCAGGCAACGGATCCCTGGAACTTTTTTGCCATCTTTCCTATCTGCTTTCCCAAAAAGGAGTATGGTCTCATTTGAAGAATGGAATGCAATATTTTGGAGTTAGGGATAGCATACAGTTGCTTGATGAGTTGGAAGATTTGTATGGCATTCTTGTAAAAAAATCAGGAGAATTAAATTCCTTTTATCTTGATTTGAATAGTGCCGAGATTGATCCGGAACTTCAGGAAACTATTTGCAGACTGGATGGACAAATTTTTGAAATGAACCAGTCAGCGTTAAAATTGGTTGGGACCTATGTGCGAAACCATCCGGATGAATTCGTACATATCGAAGATTAAAAATTGATATTTGTTGAGGAGGAGTATGATGTTCTATAATAAGGGAAATCTTTTGTCAACATTACAGGGGCTGCCTGAAATGATTGAAACGTATTTTATAAACATCCCTGAAGAGTTGCTGGATAGAAAGAGGAACGAGGCGTCATGGACGATCAGGGAACATCTCTATCATATTGTCAGCGTCCAGGAGATGCTCTATCAAAGAATACTCAAAATTCGTGACGAAGAGTGCCCGGTTATCACTCCGTACTTTCCCGAAAATGAACTGGAACGGGTAGAACTCTATAAATCTTTGAATGATGCGTTTTTACATTACAAGGAAATCAGGGAAAGGCAGATCCTTCTGATCAGGCAAATGAAAGAATCCGATTTTGACAGGGAAGCGGTCCATGGAGAGTATTTGCGTTATAACGTACCGATTATACTAAATCATATGATTTTTCATGAATATTGGCATATGTACAGAATTGAAGAGCTCTGGCTTACCAGGGATGAGTACTTTTCATCATGAAAAAGGAGGGCTTTCCAGAATTATTAAAAGCCTTGGGAGCGAACTGCATGCTACGCTTGCATCCTTTCAAATTCTGGATATTGCATGTATCCGTAACTTCTTCATCTGTACTTTTACAGTAAAAGTAAGGATAGTAACCTAACTTGCGATAATGTTTGATTTAATTTTATGAAACAGGCAATATCCTTTAATTCCCGGTATATGGCTAAAGAATGTGGCTTTTTTAAAGTAAATGCATTCCATTTAGACGACTCGCTTTCATGGAGGATCAAAATTATATGCAACTTTTTAATCTTTTTCTATTGGCTATTTCCAAAGAATAGACTTTTGTATGAAGCACCAGATTGACAATGTTGAGAAATGCGCTGTATCCATTATCAATATCTTCAATATAAAATTTGGCAGTGTACAATATTTTGTTCACATCGCTTTTGTCAAAATCGGGACAGCTAAAAAGCAAGTCCTCAATGAGAGCATCAGGCTCATGCTGAGCAAAGGCACGAGCTGCCCGGTACACTTTCGAATTCGGTATCAACATGGTTCCAACCCCCGAAAATACGATATAGATTATATTATAGACCTTTCCTTCTGTAACAAAAGGCTAAGGGAATTCATTGTCGGGAAGTACCATATGTATATAGCTCCGGTATTCCGGTTTATCAATCCCAATCATAGACTATTCTCTGTTTATCGCTGTTCTGTATCTGCATTTGCAAAGATCAATAATGCTTGAGGTTTTCAGTCCGGACTGTCCGCCCCTCTTTTGCCACATTTGTGCAGCAGTTTCTAAGCAAATTTTAATTTTTGAGGGTTAGAATTCAATTCAGAAACGGATTGCTTTTGAAAATATTACGAAAGAAGTAAAAAATGATGAGATCAAGGAACAGAATTAGCCATCTTTTAGCTTCTGTATTGATTGTTGCGCTTGCTGTTATATGTTCAATAGGTTCATCTTTTGCCGCTTCGGGTCAAAAGACCATCACTGTAACCTATAAACAGACGAAACTCAGCTTGAATAATAACATGATCATGATGAGGGACACAAAGGGCAATATACTGAATATGTTCACTTATAGCAATAATGAATATGTTCCGGTCGGAGCTGTTGCAAAGTCGTTGGGACTGACTGCTACATACGATAGTAAAACAAATGTGATCGTTATGAAAACAACCACATCCGGTGCAATTAAGACGTATGATAAAAATATTACACCCGGTGGTATCAAAATGCGTCCATGGAATGGAACAAAAAATAATCCCGCAAGAAAATCCGGGAATACAACGCCGGGAGGTATATGGGCGGGGGCGGGACGTTCCGGCAGAACGGGAAATAGTACCGGCACTGTTAAAATTACTCCTGTCCTGAAAAAGATAGTGGTATCTTATAAAAATATCAAAGTGACTCTTAATGGCAGGACCATCCCCCTGAAGGATACGAAAGGGAATGTTGCGGAGCCTTTTATTTACAACGGATATGAATATGTTCAAATAACGGCTCTTGCAAAGGATTTGGGAATGTCTGAGGTATATGACTCCAAAACTAATACTGTTAAGCTGACAAAAGGGAAATGAGAGCAGACTTCATAACCCCTGTTGATCCGCTGAATTTTAAGTGCCTTCAAGAGTACCTTTCAATAATGATTTGAATAACCTGTACAAAATGGAAGATACTTTATCCACCTCCCTGAAAGCCAACGTAAGACCGTGTACGGTCATGACCACGAACACGGGTATCATGAATATCAGATACCTTGACCTGGTCTCCCAGAAAAGAAGGAAGAACATCAGACAGAGGCACATGAGCGACATCAGCCTGAAGGTCCTGTCAGAACCGGTTCTCATTGATGCAATGCACCCGGTCAGAATCATGGACAATACAATCATCTGTACAACCTGTGTAAAGACCCGGTAGAGTTTGTTTGCCCTCCCGTCGCTTAAGAGCACGAATCTGTGGAGGAAGGTATGCTTTGCAGGATACCGTCCCAGCTTAACCGGAACATAGTAGGTGCCGTCCGTCCAGGTCCACTCGATTTTCTTCAGCAGGAAACTTGCATAACCGGTTATTCCAAATTTGTGCAGCCTTTTTTTAATCATTGCGATCTCTGCAGATTTTTTATCCATCGAAGTTGCATAGGATCTTGAATATTTGAGGTCCTGGTTGCTGAACCCTCCATAACCGGACGATGTTCCGCCTTCTGAGGGGATGGTGTTCATTCCCATCATGAGCCAATGGGTATACGGCAGGCTTTTGTTGTAGTTGATCCTGCTGTCAAATTCCTTATAGTCTACATAAAATTTGAATGCCGATACAATCAGAAAGAATGTGAAAATAGCGGCAGCCAAAGGAAGTATTCCTTTTAGAAAGGACAAGAGGGATTTTTTTGCCTGATGAAAAGGGTGGACGTATAACTTCCAGTTGAAGAAAAAATCAAACATAATGGCTGTCAGGCCCAATGCGGCTATCTGCTTTACCAAAAAACCCATGGCGGATAAAAATCCGGTCAATAGGCCGCAAAGGATAAGTCTCTTTCCTCCATTCCGGATAAAGGACCAGACGTAAACCGTCCATATTGCAAAAGGCATGGACAGGGTATCCG
>JAEWQC010000203.1 GCA_023399355.1 Bacillota bacterium
ATGCTTTTGATATTGTTGTAAACTGCATAGGAATACTAAACACAAATGCAGAACGATATAAGGATAAAGCCATTTTCATAAACAGTTACCTGCCGCACCTTCTGGAATCCAAATATGCGGGTACAAAAACAAGAATCATACACATCAGTACGGACTGCGTATTCTCCGGGAAAAGTGGCAAATCGGCAGAAACAGCATTGTGCGATGGAGGCAGCATGTATGACAGGACTAAAGCATTAGGTGAGATTATCAATGACAAGGATCTGACCTTCAGAATGTCGATTCTCGGCCCTGATGTCAATTATGACGGTATCGGGCTGTTTAACTGGTTTATGAAAGCAACAGGTGAAATCGAAGGATATACGAATGTCCTGTGGACCGGCGTCACTAATATTGAATTGGCAAGAGCCATTGAAGCCGCCATTCTCTCCCGTCTTTGCGGGCTGTATCACTTGGTGCCGGATGAGATAATCAGCAAGTACGAACTCCTGAACCTGTTTAGAACCGTGTTCAATCGACAGGAGCTAACAATACGGAAGAACAATGAAATTTATATTGATAAAAGCCTAATTAATACAAGAAGAGATTTCATTTTCAAGCCTGCGGGATACGCCACAATGGTTTCTGATATAAGAACGTGGATTGAGAAGTTTAAAGAACTGTATCCTCATTATATCTTGTAGGTTGTTTATGGTTTGCTTATTTTCTCTATAAAATTATTCTGAGGAACGACTTCTTTCATCAGACTCATCATGTCCAGAACCGCAATGTTGGCCTCACCCATACTCTTCACTGCAAAGTCTTTACAGTAGCCGCAGGGACTGCAGTTTTTCGTACAAAAGCAGGGTTCGTTCACAAATTTTTCAAAAAAGCCTTCAAGTTTGGCGTTGTCGATTGTACAATCTGCTATCATGAGTGGTCTTTCGCTTGAAAACAACTCCAGAAGGCTGATCAGATCCCCGTCATAATGTTCTTCAATATATTGGTTAACCGCCTTTGCCGGGTTTCCGGTCAATACATTTGTCCTGCCCTGCATTTTAAAATAGCTGATCCCCAATTCATCATAATAATGAATATCTTCCGGCCTGATCCAATTCAATTTCATATAGCTTTCTGCCCTAATGTGCAAATTACGGCATCTTGAACTGAAATAGGAACATTCATCCCTGTTCGCAGGTGAATGAGAAAAACTGTTGTAGTGAAACATTTTATATGGACAATCGTTTACACAAAAAGAGTTGATGATTATTTCCAGATCCCCGGTATAGATGTTCCTGATCCTTTTAAGCATACTAAAATCTCTATAAATATCTTCATCCAGGACAATGCGTTTGATGCCTAGATCTTCATAAAATTTCGCCTTAAAGGGACTATTGATCTGACAAACAGTCGACGCCTTTATTTTAAGGCTCGGTGTGACATGTTTTGCTATCTCCATCAGGGACGGCAGAGATATTGTCACCCAGCCTGCGCCCATCCCTTCCAGCATTCCAAAGAAATTTTTAATTTTTTGATAACCTGATTTTGTAAGCTCTTCATTGGACATGCACGTCGCATTGATAACGTAATTAAATTCGATTCCCTTCTCCTTGCAATATCTTATATAATTTTCAAGCTTGCACCTGTCCACCCCGGGAAGTGACCTGGGAGATCTGCATGAACCAAAGACCGTATCCGGAGCCAATTGGCCAAATGTTTCAATTATTTTTGAATGGCTGTATTTTTTATTGATTTCGTCATATTCATCTATTGTTTTGTTTTTAAAATCCGAAGGCATGCAAAAATATTTCAACTCAAGCTTCCTCCATCCGGCAAAATCCCAGCGATCTATCCTATGCCGGATGCAGGAATAATGGCACTGGTGCTACATTTGTTTCCTGACAATTTTATATTCATCATTCAATTGAAAATAAGGGCAATTATCAAAAGAATTCACAATAAATCTCCCCATTTCATCTTCATCTAAATTAGCCTGGCAAACATAACAATCGTATTCTTCATCGAATATATAGTTCAAGCAGCAATCGCAATTTGTTTTATTTTCCATAACAGTTCCTTCTCCCTTATCGGTTTTGCCAGGCATAATCTGTTTTATATCTGCAAGCTATCCTGACAATTGAAATTTGATTACCCTTTGAAAACTTCCCTCAGTCTACAGTTTTACTACGAAAGCGATCAGTCCAGCCGCCGGCAGCAGCAGCAACTGTGCAAGCATTGTGCCAAGTATCAGTCCGGCAACAATATACGCGATGATCCTGTTAAAGTATTGTTCCGGACACTTCCCCCTGATAACATCATCCGTCAGCATTGAAATGTATGGATCTATGAATATGAATAAAAGAATTGTTGATACCCCATTTATTACTGAAGACAGCGTCGTGCAGGTACTTCTGAAGTCCGGTACCAATGTCCCGGCATATATTGCTGCCAGAACCCCAACTGAAGATATCGATGTTGCAACAATATTCAGTACAACAATCTTTTTGGGAATCCTTCGCAAATCAGTGAGTTGGGAGAAACTGCTCCTCTTTGGAATGGTTATACTGCTTTTGAACTGTTCAATGCCTGCCTTTGAAAATCCATGAAACAATAATCTTGGTATGGAACGGTGGAAACTGAATGACTCTACTGCCTTGCTGAATACACGGATGAATGTCGGCATCAGGAATGCGCCGAAGATGGCTGCTGCGGTTGAAGCTAAAAGAATGCACCTGAACACGATAATCAAGCCGTCGGTATGCCCGCTTTTAATGCTGCTTTCTACCGTCTTGGTCAGTAACGGCGCCTGAAATGTATTTGCCGTTCTGGAGATCAGGGCAAATATATTAAAGACTGAAAATGCAATGGCAATCCGGCCCGTCTTTATGCCGACCACTCTGATCGAATAAGCCAATGTGCTGATAATCGAGATAATAAAAGTAAGGGCAATTACTATATATACCTGAATGGTCATATGCGATCCTCTACTAAATTTATTGTGCTAATTATACCACAATTTAGCAGATAAGATACCATGCAAAAGTTATTTGCACAATGATCCCGATACCAACTCCATTCCTGTCAGTCGGTTCTTTCGATATGTTTGGCTTGTTTAATATGTCCGGCTTGTTTGGCTTGTTTGGCTTGTTTGGCTTGTTTGGCATGTCCGGCTTGTCCGGCATGTTTAACTTGCCTGGTACGCCTGGTTTCCGTTTACTTGCTGCGACACACACGCAGACCCGTATCGTTGCCTTTGCTATTCGCTTCGTAGTTGCCCCGGTAAGTCAATTCACAGGCGTGGACGTCGCCGAGCCAACCGCCACCCCTCCAGACACGAACAGATCCGTAATTACTATCCAAGCCTTCGTACCAGTCCCAGCACCATTCCCGTACATTTCCTGACATGTCATAAATCCCTAACTCGTTGGGTTTCCTGGCACCAACAGGTTTTGTTTTATTATGGTTGTTCTCTATCATAGGCCAGTTCCATTCTCCTGATAAGTACTTATCTCCGGCGTTTTTATAATACCATGCTACCTCATCCGCATTATTGCTTCCGCTATATGTGTAATTCCTGCTCATCTGACCTCCGCCTGCAGTATATTCCCATTCCTCTTCTGTCGGCAATCGGTAACCCCTGGCTCCCTCATTGATTGTTACCATCCATTTCATATCATCGTTCCCGTTATTATTGTCCGGATCTTTTTTATTCTTATCTATATTGTAGCAGGGTACTAAGCCCTCTTTTAAACTCGCCTTATTACAGTATTCAATACAGTCATACCAGCTTACCATTTCTACCGGCAAATTGTCGCCTTTAAATTCCGAAGGATTACTTTCCATTACGTCAATCCACTCTCTTTGAGTTACCTCATATTTGCTGATATAAAAGTCCGATATTGTTACATTTTTCCCATAGTAATTCGATTTTGTGTTCATAAATATCCCGCCTTTGACAAATGCAAATCTATCGGGCTTTTCTTGTGAACAACCACTGACAGCAGCCATTATTGCTATTAGAAGGAATATTATCAGTTTTCTCATTGATATACCTCCCTTAATCAATATAGAAATCAATAGGCTGTGACCTCACTCAAATTCATCTGTGGAAAAATCGAAGGCCGTTCGTCTTGTGCAAAGGCGATCCGGCCCGTGCCCTTTTCTCTTTGAAAGGTAACATTCAAGTAGTATGCAGGTAAGCAGCGTTATTCAGGAAACAGTCCGGTGACCTGTTTGCAGGCGACCTGTTTGCAGGTGACCTGTTACCATACCGTTACATTAGAGTATCCACTGCTTTGATATCCCTCCGTTACTAAACACTGATAGGCCCAGCTACTACCCAGATTCATCCCTTTGCTCCTCCATGCGTTCACATGGTTGCTAAAAGTGATTTGGACGTTGCTCCCGGTCGCCCTCTTCGACTGCCGGACACTCCAATACTGCTGGAAAGTTCTAGTACCGTCAATGGAAGGGGCATTGGTTCGCGTGGTCTGATAGATGTCATATGTACCCCCATCACTGCTCACTGTTCCCTTATACGTTCCCGTAGGTCTATAAGTGCCCCAGCTGTCAACGACGTAATATTCTATGAGTGCGTTTCTTGTCCACCCATAAAATGCCAAATACCCGTTGCCGGATGGCGAAAAGGCGCCGGCATTGTAGTTACAAACTCTGGATGCGTTTCCGGAATTCCAGCCTTTTCCAACCACAAAATTCCCGCAATTTGTCCAGCTAACACTGTAATTGCCGCCAGATCCATTTGTAGCTCTAACCGTCCCGCCACCATCAGTCCAATTCTGCCAGTAGTCTGTGGCTGCACTTGCGGGTACTGCAAACAACACGGTAGTAATCATTATAACTGCTAAACATAACGCCATGATTTTTTTATTAGACTTAAACATAATCTACCTCCTTAAATTTTTCCGTTCGTCACCGCTTACCTGCATCTTACTTGAATATTACCTTTACAAATCACTCCCTTTCATTTTTTGCCGGTTGCTGTAATTACTTTATTTTACCACATTATGTTATTTATGGTTATACTTTATCACGATTTTTTCTATTTGTAAATAAATTAAATCATGGTTATGGTATAAATTAATAATTGAAATTTGATATCAAAACAAATCCATTGATTGCCAGTTTATGAATTTGCAGATGCGTCCTGTTGAAAATAGAATTCTGCATTTGTGTATAGACAGAAAAAACGCTTTTGATGAAGCGTCAGTAAAATCGGGTTTACAGATATAAAAAATAGGCAACGTATGAATATAAAAACCGCGACAGAGAATTGCCGCAATACAGGGGCGAAACGGGAACGTGATCCTGCCGTTACCGGATCTGTACATCAATGTCGAAAGATTTACAAGGTGCTTAAAATATATCGAAACTGGTTGCAATATTTATGTTATATATTTATACTTATACGGGTTGGCTAAAAACTCCTCCTTCTAAGCATACAAGCAATTACTTTGGATAACGGGGAGGGATGATCCATTATGGAAGGCGGTCTTATATGCCAATACAAACTATAATTTATGGGGGTTAGTATTATGAGAAGTGTAAAAAAAATTCATTCAGCTTTGATATTCTCAATCATCATGACGATATTCATCGCAATCCCTGCAATGGCTTCAGAGGTTCCTGCAGACAAGTATACATATACATTGTCCGATAAGGTAGGCGTACAATCTAAAAAAATTGAACTTGAAGAATATGATGATAACCAGGAGTTCAGAGATATTCTTGCCGCAGAAGGCAATGAGATTGTTCTTGTTAAAGATGGCGCTGAAATTAAATTTACACCCAAGAAGAAATTATCCGCCGGAGTAAAATATTACACTGTTGATGGAAGCAACGCAGGTAATCTGTTCTGGACGGTAAACGGTTCAGAGGCTACAGAAGTTGAAGCAAATAAAACAGCAGCCGTAAAACTTCACAAGCGTTACGGGGGCTATGATTGTGATCTTTATTATGTATTGAGTATCAGCGATTCCGGTAATACTACCAGAATTGTTTACAAGATTACCGACAGTAAGGCTGCGCCGGCTTCCGAGTCCGCTGCCAAGCCATCGGAGTCTGCTGCGAAGCCATCGGAGCCTGCTGCCAAGCCATCGGATATGGTAACTGCGTCTGCTACAGCTTCAAAGGTTTTAGTGGATGGCAAGCAGGTTTCTTTTGAAGCATATAACATTAACAGCAACAACTACTTTAAGCTTAGAGACATTGCTATGGTAGTGAATGGAAGCGCGAAGAACTTTGATGTTGGCTGGGACAGCAAGAATAACGCCATAAAGCTGACATCAGGCAAAGCATACACAGTTGCCGGAGGAGAGCTGGCGGTTTCTGCTAATCCAACGGCTAAGCAGGCAGCATTATCCACCTCTAAAGTTTATCTTGATGACAAGGAGATACAACTTGCCGCATACACAATTGGTGGAAACAACTACTTCAAGCTTCGTGATATCGGGCAGGCACTTGGCATAGTTATTACATGGGATTCAAAAACAAGTACGATAGGTATTGATACATCCGGGAAAATATAATCCAAGCCTATAAAAATACAAGATAAAGAACTGACACACAAGGGGAGGCATTATGATTAAATAATGCCTCCCCTTGTGTGTTTTCATATCGGCAGTCCAGAATACTGTTCTTTAAAACTGCCAATATGCGATCTCCCTCAGCGTAAAGTTAAGATCTCATGCTTGTGATTGAATTAATACCCATACCCTTCAACTTCTATCTTATCATTTCTTCAATCCTCGTCATCCTGCCATCACTTAATCCGGGAGATGCCTGAATGTACCATTTATACGCCTTTTGCATTCCTTCTTCCAAACTGATATCAGGTATGTGGAATCCATCTTTTATAAGATTAGCTATATTCAACGCATAGTATACATCTCTGAAAGGGAAGTAAGACCTCGCTTCAACGTTCGCATTCCTTACATCAACATGCTTTATAAGAGCATTCTCCCCCATGACATTCCCACAGGTTTCAACAAGTTTCTCCCATGAAATCAACTCAGGGCAGGTGACATTATAGGCTCTTCCAATATTGCCATTACTGATTGCACTTTCAAAAACCCTCACCAAATCGTCTACATGGATGAACTGTGTTTTAGTTTCATTTCCATGAGGAATGGGAATTGCTCTTCCCTCTTTGATTCTATCAAAGAAATAGGTCTCTCGATAAAGATTGTTACCTTCGCCATATATGTAGGCAGGTCTGAACATTATCACCGGAAAAGCCTGTGTCTCGGACAGCAAAAACAAATAATCCTCTGCTTCCTTTTTACCCAAACCATATTTCCCCCAGTTTGGATTTTCACCTCTTTTATAATTTTCAGAAACGCTTTCAAAGCATGGCTCATAAACTGCTCCTGATGAACAAAATATGTACTTCTTTATATTCCTGATATGAATTGCTGAGAGTAGAAGCTCGACATCTTCCCTTGTATATGCCGATATGTCGAAGATGGCATCATAAATCCTGCCTTCCAGTAAAATATGCATTTCATCTTTCATTTTTCTATCGCATTTGAAATGATTCTTATATCCGGTATAATCCGCCTGATGCAGACCTCTTGTAAGAATATCGACTTCGTAGCCCCTTTGTATAAGATACCTGGCTAAGCATCTGCTCACAAAATTTGTTCCACCCATCACCAAAACTCTACCCATATGCCTTTGTCCTCTCCTCGTCTGCGAAAAAATATAACTCTGTCAAAACCAATTGATGGTATTAACAATTTTTAGCAGGGTGTTCTAATATGCCTGCATAACTGCAATTTCTTATTTGTTTAACAATTGAAAAGGATGCACAATATTTTCTTCATATTCTAAATTCTTCTCCAATATCTAGTATTATTACATTTATATCAGTATTTTCTTCAAATTTCTTTTTGTAACATAAAGGGTCAGTTTTTAGATGATGAACGGGTATTACAAATTTAGGATTTATAGTGAGAATTGCTTGAAACGCCTCGTTTATATCCATTGTAAAGGTTCCTCCAATAGGAACAATAGCAATATCAATATCTTTTATATCTTTCATTTCCGGAATTGAGTCCGTATCACCTGAAAAGTATATCCTTTTGTCATCAATAGTAATGATAAACCCAACACATTCCCCTTTTTTGTGTACCTTTCTGGCTGAACTTCCTTCATCGGTGTTATATGCATTAATTGTCTCAATTAAAATATCGTGAAAATAATATGTGCTTTCAGGCGTGACTATTTTAACTCTTTCATCAATTCCTTTCGTATACCTCTTTGGTGTTAATATCACTGTTTTTTTATTACTCAATCTATTAATCGTAAGCCTCTTTGCAATGATCTTTATGAATATGTGAAACAAGTATTAAATTTCCCGGTTCCAAACTTTCCGGTAAACAATCATCCTCTGCTTCAGAAAAAACTATCTTTCTATTATATTTATTAAAATATGTGCTCATATATGATGGATCGATGTAAATAACAAATTTTGCGGTTTTAATTTGTATCCATGATCGCGGAAACCATTTAATAATCACTTTTTTCTCCTATTATTACAAGCGTCACCTATAATGAGCATAGCGGATATTTGTTCTTTCAACTGATAAATCAACAATTCCGATTTATCTCTTTATATTATTAACGTCAATGGTATGGAATGTAAATATATAAGCCTAAATTTATATCCTCAATAAATCTCACGTACAATCTACTTGCTGCATATAAAAATGCTGGTATTCTCCCATTCCTTATGGAGTGTCACTTTGTTAAAACCTGCCTCACTCAACAAATCCATCTGGGTCTGTATCGAAAATGGCGTATCATAATGGTAAAACCCTTCCTTATAGCCATGTTCTTTCTTCACACGTTCATTCTCTGCTATGAAAAATCTTTCTTCCTCCTTGCTTTTAACCGTGTAATCACCTTCGATATACAGTCCATCACTCTTAAGTGAATTTAAAATTTTCTTATATAGCGCCAGTTTGAGTTCCTCTTCAAAATGGTGTAAAGAATAAGTTGATAGCACAAAATCGAACACTTCTTTACCCAATTCCACATCAAAATACGAATCGCAAATAAGACTTATTTGGGATTCTCTACCTATAAATTTCCTTCTAAAAACATCAAGCATTTTGGATGACAAATCTACGCCAGTTACATGCGAATCAGGGTATAAATCAAAAAAGCGATCAATCTCCAGACCTGTTCCACACCCCAGGTCCAAAAGTCTTACCTTTCCCCTTCCTTCAGGAATACATTGTGCAATTTCATCATAAAACACTTTCAAATCAAGTTCATGAAGCATATGATTTTCATATGTTTCAGCCCTCTTGTCGAAAAAGCTGCTCATTTCTTCAATTTTTTGTTCAGGCATTACACTGCACCTCAATCCTCAATAAGTCAAATATATTTTTTTGTAAATAGTATCCATCAGATGCCCACTTGCAGCATGTCTCAACCTCAAACATCAAACCCATATCTTTCAGCTAAAATTTCTGTCACTGTACTCTTCCCACCATACGGAGAGCCACCAATCCAATAAATATCCTGCCGGTCCCAATCTCGTTCACTTTTAAACCCATCACCAGTTTTGTTCCCCGGTTTTTTTATAATATCGTGTATATATGCTTTCTTATTTATCCTGAATCTTTTGTCGGCCATCCTGTCAAATGTGATATGTTCTTTCTTTTTTCTCCCCATTTCAGTTCCTCCTGTGATTCAATGAAGTTTATCGTCCACGGAACATTTAGCCCGCTGAAAGGGTTTTATAGAAATAAAAAGACTGCAGGAAAGCATCAGCTTCTTACAGTCCCAAAATCTTATTGATATGAAAAATATGAAGATACAGGTTGTCACCCATAAGTCAAATATGCAATCAATATGAATTTCAATTCTATAAAATGATTCTTTCAATTCACCCCTGGTAAAAAGAAGCAACAAATAAACCTTATCAAGCAGGCCTTATACTTCTTTTAACTGTATTAATTTTCGGTTTTGAAAATCAATTAGCAGTGAATCCTCATCACTTATAGAACCTCCTTCAAACTGATAATCTAATTATAATTAATGCTGGTAAATAAATCAAGCCACAAGATTTAAACCCGAGGCGAAAACAATTCCTGTTAGAAACCGTTTTCTCTTCATATTTGGGGGGAGATGTTTTTTTGGCGTATCATCCTTTGCCGCGTTGAAGACACCCTGAAAGGGAAATGATCTCTGAACTGCTCTATAAAAATTCACTGCAGATTTGTATACGTTAAACCACCCTTCAGGCAAAACCATTATACGAGATAATTTTACAAGCATCTCATACACCTGTGCCTTTCCCGGATATTAATTGAATTGTAATATTTCTGATTTCATTCCTTAACTCTTGCAAAACCGCAGAATGCTTCACCTCTTCGTCCCCATAAGTAAGATTTAAATCATATTCCAGCGGTATCCACGAACTTAAGGGTGCTTCATTATGCTGTATAACAGCCTCCAACTTATCCAGTGCTTTAAATAATCTTGCTTCTTTTGTTTTCTGTTCCTGCATTTCCACAAACAACTCACTTAGCTCCTTACGAGTAGAATCATCAAGCATTTCAAGAATTGTGCCAATAGCGGCAGCTTCATCATTTTCATGCTGCTGCGTTTTTAGAAAAGCCGGAATATCACCTGTAACTGCTTCACCTAAATCATGAAACAAGCACATAAGTAACACCCTATCCATGTTATAGTCAGTGAATTCCTTGCCGATTATCCATGAAAAAACGCAAAGCCTCCAACTATGCTCTGCTACACTTTCCTGCCGATTGGTCGATGTCCATGAATGCCTCAAATTGCATTTTAACTTTTCTGCAACAGATAAAAACTGTATAAGCGATTTACTGTCCATCCGATATTTCCTCCCGCCTTACGAGCACTTGTAAACTCACAATCAAAAGACATTCGAATGTCCTATCACCTTTCCATTTTCTTCTCTGCTCATTTCAAACTCCCTGCTCTTGTGAATGGCCAAAGGGATAACTGCAAAGCACCGTATCCATATACTCAATGCCTTGAAAATAGGAACATATGGATACATTCTTGATTGCACATTTGTGGATATTGGTTTTGTCTTTTTCATTCCATGGACACTTCTCCTGAGGCCAGGTGATTTGACCACTACTGGTCAAGTCGATGTCCATATTGGCTCCGGTAAATCTGGCGAGTACCCCATCCATAATAACGTTACCTCCCGTATAATATTAGCAGCTTCATAATCTGGTCCCACTGAATGATGTAACCTTCCTGGCTATGCGATGGCTTCCCCTTTTATAAAATCGATCACTTCAGAGATTGTTTCTATCATGCATGCAGTGCAGCCGGAGATCCTCTGATAGCTTTGATGGCCATTGTATATGAGCAAGCAACCACACCCAATCTCTTTTGCCACTTCATAATCATGCACGGTGTCCCCTATCAGAAGCACTTCATCGGGTTCCAATCCCAATTCAGCCAAAAGGTCTTTTCCTCTGTCTACTTTACTAATGGCATAATGATTATTCAGTCCTGCTATTCTTATAAAAAAGTCACTTATATTTAGTCGATTGACAGCTTCTATCAGCTCCTGCTCCTGAGAAGCTGATAAAATCGATTGACTGATACCCATACCATGAATAAAGCCTAATACTTCTCCTGCACCAGGATGCAGTTTGAATAGATATTTATTTGAATTGAACTCTGATATATATTCGGTGGCAAGCTCCTCAAATGGCTCTAAAGAAAAATCAAATCCAAGCCGGGCATAATAATTTTTCACCGGGAAGGTGAACAGGTCTTTATATCTTTCCATATCAAGCAATGGCAGTTTACGCCTTTTTAACAAACTGTTCATTGCGTCAATGACAATATCTACATCATCCAGCAATGTGCCGTTCCAATCCCACATAATATGCCTGCAGCTTTTTGCATTGTCCATTAACATTGCTTTTTATCACCTTTAATGCGGTTCAGTATGGAACACTTGTTCGTATTTTATTATATTCCAATTTGGAATCGCTGTAAAGTAAATTTGGAAATAGAATTAAAAACCGCCAGGATTGTCAATAACACTCTGGCAAGTTCTACAGCAACTGTGGTAACTATTCTGCAATAATACCGAGATTATCTGCGACAAGTTTTTTAATATCAGCAATTGCCTGTTCCCGTGATTTTTTACCGTCCGTATATTCGTGCACCTGAATTTCACACTTACCTTCTAATATTTCCATAATAATGCAATCTTCACACTCTCCGATCCATATAGTGGTCTCCATCCCTCTCGTAGCCGTTTTGCTCATATAATCCATGGGCATCTTCAGTTCTCAAAATTCCTTTTAATCCTTTTAATTTCTCAGAGCCATTAATAAAGCTTATTAATTGCTTTCCAAGCCCTTTACCTCTATGTTCTTCATCAATAATAACATCACATAGCCAATACATGGTTGCAAAATCCGTTACGATACGGGCAAAGCCTACCTGCCTGTCATTTTTATAGACTCCATAACAGATCGAGTTTATTATTGATAATTCAATTCTCTTTCTTGACCTTGTATTCGCCCAATAACTTTTCGATAGAAGTTCGCATACTCTATCTATGGAAACCAGGGATTTATTGTTACTAAAAAGATATTCATTATAATTAAGCTCCATCATTCTCTCCTCCTATTGTTTCAATTATTCCCATAAGCATACCACCGCCGCCCAAAATATAAAACCCCGCAGAATCACTCGTTAGAGTGACTCCGCAGGGTTTATCGTACTGCGTGTAGGACATTCATCGTCCCTATGTTGCTTGCAATATTGCTAAACATACTCACTTTTCAGGTATTATCACACATATTTTCCATGCTGTCAACATGGTTATCCAATAATTTTTCTCACCGGGAACTGCATTTCAGTGATATATTCCTTAGGGTTCTTTGTAGAACATTTGTTCGTTTTTATTATATTCCAATATTTTGTTCATGTAAAGTAAAATCCGGAAATCATCCGTCACTTCATTTACATCATCTCACATTCAAAATATGAAACCCCGCAGAATCACTCACTAAAGCGGCTCCGCAGGGTTTTCACTCATATATTTTACATGCTCTCAAAGCTGTTCAGAATGTATTTTGCATCGTAGGTACTAAAGTGTTGTCGTTGATGTGTATTCGACTTTTATAGTATTCTCCTTTTGCCTGGTTAGCTTTGCCTTATTCCCTTTCCCATCTTCAACGGATAGTTTTTCAAGTTCATTTTCCTGAAAGAAATTTACGATAGAAGTTTCTACAAATCCCGCCCAGTTGATTTTTTTCGTCTGTTCTTCCATTATAATTTTGTCCCCTTTGCATAATAGTTTTATCAATCCAATTTTTACATGGATCAATTCCTATGGTATTATAACTCGAACGCGCGTTCGTGTAAAGCTTTACTATTTGCCCCGCTCCGTTATAACAAATAACATATAACTAAACATATGTTTATATAACCCAATTATTATTCATTTAGTAACAACCACAGGGGAGGGTGACGTGAAAGGACTTTTTGCTTTTCTTCAATCATCAATCCTTCTCATTTCCCAAACGGTCCCCTTCGCATCGGGACAGTGGATTCTATGAATCTTTCTATTTTCAGAATTCCACGACGGAAAACCCAGTGCCACCCGCCAAGTGTATAGATCAAGTACATGAAGCAAGGCATTACATACTCCTTCAGGCTTTTTATATGGATTGTCGTATATGAAGGTATCTCCTAAGCTATGCCTGCATTCCTCGTTCTTCTCAACCATCTTGATCTCAATCTTGCCGATTCTCTCCCAAAGTTTCCGATATTCTTCATGATTTGTGATATTGCTTGTATCAATGTTCAAATCCCAAATATCATTTTTCTCACTCATAAAGTCAACTCCCTTCAAAAATATTTTATTCTGCCGTTGGTCCCCTGCCAGCTGCTATGGCTCTACCAGCCTTTCCTCCTGGTGGTTCCTTTGATTTTGTGGCATACGCCCTGTCAAATACGGCTTTTATTATGCCATAACATTATGATAATTGAATAATGATATAACTTAAAGAAATCGGTATGCTTCAGGTCAGTGTATTGCTCCACAACCGACTGTCTTTCCGTTATCATCACGTGCAACTACAAATATTGATCGCTGTCCACAAACATCGCTCAGATTGAATGAGCTTCTCCCACTGCTGCCCGCTATAGATTCCAAGACATTGGATAATTCGTTCATTAATTTTAAAGCATCAGACGTTGTAGGGTCTTCTTCCTTTATTGTTATGTATTTGCTCATATTAGCCTCACGCATCTATGTTAAACCGTTTACTATGTTATCTGTTTTATTATCCGCTCTTCTATATTTAAAGACAACATTCAATAAGTATTTTTTTCACGTTTGCCTGCAAGTAATTCAAACGCATGATGAAATCCACTGAACTGTTTCATTCATATAAAGAATCTATCTGTTAAGGTCGACAGGGAGCAGCATATCATCTTTTAATTCTATTTTATATATTTCTTTAAAAAGTTTAATAATTTCACATTATTAACAAGTCTATACTTATGCCCTCCATTAAGCTGAACAAATGCATATGGTTTTCGTTTATTAAATGAATCACCGTTTGGCAGCGTGGTAATAGTTAAGGAATATGGAATAGTATTCCCAGTAACAAAAATTGTAATTAAGTCCTTACCAAAAAAACTTTTTGGGTAACTATCAAAAGGTTTCCAAACTGTATCTGTATTTTGCAGAATTGAATAAATCGTCTTCTTTTCTTCACCGTATAATTTATTATTTAGAGTATCATCTAATATTGTAATATCTATACCATTTACTGCTGGCAACTTGATTTTGCGTGTTTCCGAATAAATAGTCAAAAAAACAATTGTTACACAAACCAATATTATGAATAGCAGTATGAAAAATTTTCGTTTGTTCATTTAATCAAATCATCTCCCCATTCCGTAAGAAAATTGCCACTAACTTCCTCTGTGCACGGGTGATCACTTTTTCCAAATACGCCTGTTCCATCAAATATTTATCATTGTCTCACTTTGTCCAGTACATAAAACAGACGGAATCAAAAAAACACTTTAGAGATAGTTTTATTATAACTGCCGAAAAATGAATCTTTAAGAGCTATTCCATCAGAGGTAAATTCATAAACCGAGTAATATAAATCCGTTATGAGTAAACAGGGTCCGCCTTGAACTACAGAGTATGTTACAAGTTCATCCTCCCCATCATTGTCATAATCGTAAAACCTGTATTGCGGCATATCATACGATTGAAAGGTAATATCCTGCCAACTGAACTTTTCGTTTTTATCTTTCAGATCCTTTTCATATTTTCTCATTTCTTCTTTTTGTTCATCATTAAGAATTATTTCCTTTGTATCCTTCAGTCCGTTTATCTTAACTGTCAGTACACCATTTTTATAACCTGTTGTCTTAATTTCCTGCCCTAATACATTGTCCGACGACCAGGTTTTATCGAGAGTCCCGTTTTTATATTCATAACATGAGAGCCATGAAGTAGAGCCGTATTTATTCGTGAACGAATAAGTTATGCCGATTAAGAACTGATACACAGTATTAACAGAATCCGCCTTTATAAATAAATTGCAGATGTACCGATTTGTCGGGATAATGTTTGAGACCGCATCTCTGCTTGCCCCCAACAATACAGGCATGTCAGAATCCTTCACTTTCAATCTTATATCACCGTCGTAATATAATAATACATCATCGGCCTTTCCGTCATTGTCAACATCTATATCGCTATTTTGTTTCATGATATTTTTTTCAAACGATGAATACATTATTTCACTGTTGATTTCTTTCATTACATATCGCTTCCAATATTCTTCCGACCATGAGTCTATACCGTAACGCTGATTTTCTCCAACAAACCAGAACAATCCCGTTTGTGAATTCATACAAATGTCTTTATATCCCTCAAAGTATAACTTTAAATCATAGGTTGTTTGATTATTTTCCATTTGGTTTATCGGGTTAAACCTCTTCAACATTTCTATAACTCTTGTAGTGAAATAATGCGCTGCCTTATAGCAATTGCCATTTCGTTGTTGAATTTTAAGGCATACACTATTTTGAGTCACGAGATCTTTGATATTATCCTTTAATTGAGACAGGTTGGTATCTGCTGGTTTCATATTAATATAAGCCGGCTTGCTTTGACAACCTGTACAAAGTATTGTAAAACTAATAATAAATGCAGCTATTGCAGACTTATTCATCATTTTCTTCCTTTTGATATTACAACGAGCATTTAACTAATATATAAACACGTATTCATGTTTAGATGATAAACTTATATAATTGTTAGTTAAACTTACACCATTTTATTAACATAAACCAAACTTATATGTTAGACAGTACCAAATTAAAAAATGTTTCTTTTTGATAAAATATTCTTATACTCTAAAGATGCGTGAAAAATATTAAACTTATTATCTTCAGTTGCCTATTCTGTTAACTTCCAAAAATAGACACTGCTCGTCATCATTGACCCTACTTTCATTTATCTGGTGATAGATATTCTTAAGGATACAGCAGTCACAGGCTTGGCAATACTATTGATTTATATAATGGAATTATCTATCGAATCTGATTCCACAAACTCTACAGGACATGTCTTCTTTTTCAATCTGTCGATTACCACAGTTCTGGCACTCAAAGATGTTATTGGAAAGTGCAATTTTACTGTTCCTGGTCTTCGAATATTGTCTATTGATTCTTTTATCCTGTTTCAGTTCTATTGCCAAGAGAACCAGAAAGAGAAGTAATATCAGTACCCCGATTATAATTGATATTCTTATTGGCATAGGGAAATTTTCCTTCAAGCCAAAAACAAAAGAAGTATAATGCAGCAACAAAGGTATTACGATTGCAAAAATTATACCTATTCCTAAAATGGTCCCCCCATACCATATCGAGTTGATTTTCTTCATAACACCCTCCGTTCCAGAGACCTGCAGAATCTTATCATTCAAATAGGAGCAATTATCGGTTTGGCCGGTATAATATAGTTCATCGGTCATTGGGTTAAAAAAATATATATGGGGAATTCTCTTTTCAAAATGACTTCCTCCTATAACATTACTTAATGGCTTCAACTAGAAATCCTTTTATTTTGTGTGTCCCACTGCCTATCGACAGAATATATTCTACATTTGTAACCTTCACTTCAGTAATACCTCACTTTGGACTTCGCCTTGTATTCTGTACATATTTTTCCATCCCTGTGCTTCCAGATTTTTACCTTCAAAATGCAAATCCCCGCAAAATCACTCGTTAGAGTGACTCCGCAGGGTTTATCATACTGCGTGCAGGACATTCATTGCCCCTATGTTGCTTGCAATATTGCTAAACATACTCACTTTTAGGTATTATTACATATATTTCCCATACTGTCAATATTGTTTAGCCAATGGTTTTTGCACAGGGAACTGTATTTCAGTAATATATTCGTTTGGGTCATCCGTCAACCATTCACCTTTTAAGTAAAGTTCTCTTTGCGCTCCGATAATTTCGTACCTATTATCCTCAATCCACTTGGATATGGCATTATAAGCCATATGAAGAGATTGGAACGGACCTTTGTGGACCACTGTTGCCATTTCTTTCACACCTTCGAGAGTCTTAACCTTTATACGGTCAGTACCAGGTAAATCACCAATAATAGGCTCAATAACTTCAGCATCTACCGACTCTTCCTTATATCCTGTATCGTGGTAAATTACCATACATGGCGGAACTATCTTTACACCATGCTTACTAATGTGTTCTCCAAGTTCTTCCCAAAGATGCCCTTGTTCACTGTAGCTTGGAATGGTATCTCTCAGTGAAGCAACACGTATCGGTTTAATATCCTTTAATACAATATCATAGCTCATGCTAAACGCCTCCTGTTTACATATTTCTATCAAATTTTCCACACGAGACAGCCGTTCCTGCTCAGCCTTAATCTTTTCTGCAATCTCTGCATGCTTTAACTCCAAAAGCATCTGAACCTGCTCTGAATCCAGGTTCTTATTCAGTATTAAAGCAATTTCATCCAGAGAGAACCCAATATCCTTCAATGCAAGAATTCGGTTCAATCTTGGCATCTGACTTGCTGAATAATACCGATAACCAGTAAAGTTATCAATTCTTTCAGGCTCAAGTAATTCAAGGCTGTCATAGTGCCTTAGGGTTTTTACTGTCACTCTGTTAAGCCTTGCAAAGTCTCCGATTTTAAACATTTCCATCACCTATGTGCACATATTATGAGGTCCTCAATGTAATGATAAACCTTTCCGTAACAGGAGAGTCAATATACATTTTATTTTTTTACTTCCATACCAGTCATTTTTTTATTACTTAAAAGTACAAACTGCTTTCCATCCCATTGGTAGATGTTACGGAATGTAGCAGGTACAGAGTTATCATAATACTCTGTTTCAAAGGTAGTACCATCAATTTTATTGAGTTTGGCAGAATAATATCCTGTTGAATTACTGATAAACATTTCCGGATGGTCTTTCACCGGAAGCTCATCAATCTTTCCATCCTTTCTCAATGTAAATATCTTATATACTCTTCCGTTACCGGATGCATACTGACCAATAGTAAAGTCCAGATTCCCATCCTTATTGTAATCGTCAAACTCAAGGTCAAATGAAGATTTGAATGTCAAAGGTTCAGAAAACATCTTGCTTATATCGGTTTCAGCAATTGTTTTACCGAATTCATCTGCCAGCTCTATTACAAAGTTCCCTTCCCAGAGTGTACCCATGTATGCACCAGGGTTCCAGTCCTCGTAATACCTGCCCTTGACCATCTTCAACCGTAAGTATGCCGGTTGTCCGCCAAAGGTCAATTCGGTATTGGATAACGTCATGGGTGACTGGACATCAATCTCGGGGCATGTATCTTCCGAAGTGTGTTGATCATTGTTCTGAAAGGTAGAGTTCATTTCCTGCTGGCTGATTTCCAAGTTCGGTGAAGTCTTCCGGATATTTTGCAAAGCACTGCCAGTATGCTCAACTGGTACATTGTTCGAACCAGTTGCAGTAGCTGGAATATTGTTTTTTACACACCCGACTCCCAATATTAATAAACAAGCAATCGAAATAATTGCAATACAGCTAAGGCTTCTTCTCATATGCATATCCTCTTAATTTTGATAATCTTAAGACACTAAATTATGTATAGATGTTCCATTGGAGGATTGTTTTTATTCTTTCCATGTGTAAGCATTCAGATTACTGGCCCTTCGGTTCCATTGGATTACCTGTTTTCTATCATAATTAGTTTTTATTCCTTATAAATCAACTCAAAAGGTCTATCATCTCATCTCATCTCATCACATTTCTATATATAAAACAAAGCAGGATGAAAAATTTTTGTTTGTTCATTTAATCATCTCCCTATTCCGTAAGGAAGCTACCACTAACTTTCTCTGTGCACGGGTGATCACTTTTTCCAAATAAGCCTGTTCATCTTTAATTCCTTCTGAATATCGGGTAATTTGAATAATCAGAAGCCATTTATCAAACTCGGCTTTGGGAAATTTCTGAGCTTTGAAGTATGATTTCAGGTAAGCTCCTGCGATTAAATGTCTTGCAAATACCTCAAAAACACGAATTAAAAGAGAGCTCTTTTCTGGTGAAGTACCTTTTTTCAATAAATAGTAAGTACGTGCAACATCCGAAACAGGATTACCGGAATAAGCATTTACCCAATCAACAACCCACATCCGTCCGTCAGTATCTACCATTACATTTTCAGGATGGAAATCTCCATGACAAAGCGAATTATTGATATCTCTTTCAAGAAATTCAATGAGTTCATCTTTCAAATTATTAATGAGAGTTGGATATCGCAGTAGCCTGTCACCATAAACATTACTCATAGCGGCTAAACCTTCAACCTTGCCGGCATGCATCCTGCGATGTATTTCCCCAAGCTCACGGGCAAGCTTAACTATACGGAAAGGCTGTCGTTTCATCACATCGGACAGCATTTCTCCCTGTATCAACTCATATTGGAGACCAAGCTTCCCTTCATGATTTATAACTCTAAAAAATATCGGTGTCTCTTTATAAACATTTGTTATCTTTTGAGAGATATCAGCTTCATATTCTATCTGAGCTGGTTTTACCCATTCGAAAAAGAGTTTCAATGCTTTACCTTCATTGTCGATGAATACTTCCGCTGAACGTCCCACACCAATTTTCTTCATGTCGAGGCTCCTTTTAAGCACTTATAGTATGTACTAGTTGGGTAAGATACAGAAAATCATTAATTAGCCGATATTCCATAAATCGCATATTATAGATTTGTGGTAGTTACACATTTTATTAATAATGTGAAATATAATAAAATGTGTTCACTTAATTAAATCAAGATTTTTTGAAACGATTTCCCGTATTCATGTAAATATATATTAAAGCAGTTATAATAATTAACAGTGCAGTACCGATTTTAATTACACCTTTTATTTCAAAAATATTCCTCAAAAGCGTACATACCATAATTAATGTTAAAATAACTGAATATACAAAATACATTTTACCCATAAATTTGCATAATGCAACTTCATCATATTTCTTTCTTTCTTTTTCTGACTTCATATTATATCCGGAGATAAGAGAAGCACCTTTGCCACTTAAGGAATAAATACCCAAACAAATAAATAGACAAATTATGCAAGTAAAAGCAATAACAAAAATATACATTGTACAGCCCCTCTATTATAAATTTAAATGAGTCCTGATTTCACATTTACACTTTTATCTATGTATGGTATTTATTTAGTATTTTCATATACAATACCCCCATAGCCTAGATTTACACCTGTTAAGGTTTCAATGACCATACCATGGCAAACAATTTTCATTATATACACTTCCTTAGAAATACCATTTTTCACTGCTATTTCATTATATCTATAATTTACCAAGTGGTCAAATATGGTATCAAATATGTTATGTAATCCTTTGAATTATGTCATTGCGTGCAATAGACAATACATTCGATAATTTGAAGGTCTCTTCATTCTTTAGCTTTTCGATAACATCATTAAAAAAGCAAATTACAACATTCCCAGGTATATCAATCTTCCGAATAATCTTTTTGGGCTCTATTACAGCATTAGTGGTGTCATCAACGGTTAATTCATTACATCTAAAAAAGGTTGCCTAATTCCTACCTAAGTGTGGTTTATTTGAATTTTATGTGCTTTGTTTATTTCTGTGGAAAGCTATGTTAATATTAGAGTTGTAAAATGCTGTTGAACTGTGAGGTGAAGTGATATGCAACAATTTTTGATTAATGAATTTGGTCAAAGTCTTGGGAGTAAGATTTATGATCTGCAACAAAGAAAACTACAGATAATACTCGGTTTGACAACAGGAAAAAGTATTAATCAGATGCGAACACTGAAGAAAACAATTCTTCCAAAGATTTCATTGTATAAAGTTTTACAGGAGGAATCTTTTGAGCAAAAAAGGTCGTATAATACAATTGAAAAGTATATGTTTACTATTGTGGGACCGAAACTCAATAAACAGTATTCAATGCTTGAATTCGTACCTGGGTACTTTTATATTTTTAGAAAGATAATGGCAAATACAGTTAATAAAAGTGATAACTGGACGACAGAAATTATAAGGAATGATAGCGAATCAGTAGAATATAATATAACAAAATGTCTCTGGTATGATGCGTGTGTAGAGAATTATTGTCCTGAACTATGTAAGATTTATTGTGATGTGGACCATATTATTTATAATTCAATGACAAAAGTAAAGTTTATTCGGAAAGGGACATTGGGAACAGGCAGTGAATGTTGTGATTTTTGTTATTTAAATAAAAAGAAAGCAAACAAAGCAGAAGCACATTGATTGTAGGCAAACCAATATACTTTTTTATATTCTAAAAATTAACAATTTAAACCACCCACTTTGATATGCTCACCTTAGGGTACAAGGGAAATAAAAAAGCACTGTCTACTGTAAGGGGAGCATTATAAGGTGCTGTACTAGGTAGCCGTTTTCGCCGTATTTTTATCAGCCGTTTTAGTGTATTTTATTATATCGCTAACCAAATTTATACAAGATTATATTGCAGTCCAGAAAGATTTAATAAACATATACGCTTATAAAAGTGATATATTGAAGAAGTATCCATTATTTAGTATAATGAATAATGTTTGTAGATGATTATTTATGCTTTGCTACCAATACTGTTATGTTTCCACCCCGATCCATCATACATATATCAATAATTGATTAAATGGATGCATTAATAAAAACATTTGTAGATAATTCAACACAAATTTGGACATTGTTTTAGGTGGTTTTAGGTGGTCTGATAACATATATCTACCTCTGCAGTTGAAAAAAGATTGTTAGAAGAATTGATTGAAATACTGGAACATACTACAAACAAGTTGATCAGGGAGATTGACAAAATTTCCGGATAAAAAAATTAAGGATAAATACGATGAACATTTTAGTAATCGGTAATGGATTTGACATAGCACATGGACTTCCAACTACATATAAAGATTTCTTAAAGTTTGTAGAGCAGATCTGTAGAATAGAGGTTTTCCATGGATATGTTAATGAATTTGAGTCAAAAAATGAACAATTTAATGAATTAGATACTGGAGTAGCTAAATACATTGATACTGTAATAAGACATAATACGAAACCGCATATGGCAGTAAAAGATATCTATAAGAATCAACAAAATTTTATTATTGATGAGATAATTCAACTTGCAAAAAAAAATTATTGGATAGAGTGGTTTCAAAAATCGGAAACACTTATTGAAGATGGTTGGATAGAT
>JAEWQC010000210.1 GCA_023399355.1 Bacillota bacterium
GCACTGAAAGTCTCCATATTCAATCGCTTTTTTCGGGCATCGATTGATACATGCCGTACACTGGTAACATTTTTCACCCCAATGTTGACCACAATATCATCTGTTTTTGAAGCAAGCTGCTTAACAACCCATTTTGAATTCCCCGTGCCTGAAAAAAATAAATCATAGCCTATTCCTTCCTTTTCGCCAGGAACTCATTGATTGCTTCCACGGCTATGTTCTGTTGTTCTTCGCTTGAAATTGTGGCGTCCGGGTCCCCCTTTTGCTTGCCGTAATTACCGAACTGGGCATGGTTCCCACCTTCTATGACTACTATATTATCAGTATAGTTTATCTTTTCCGCCACGCTTGTATTGAATGTACCGTAAACTGTCAGCGCGTTTTTTGACGGGTAATTGCCATAAATATATGCCCCCAGCAAAATCAATCCTTTTACCTTGTCTTGATGTTTTGAGGCATAATCGCCGGCCATTGCTCCACCCATGGAATGGCCGCCTATATACCAGTTTTTAGTGTCAGGGAACTGATCTATGATTTTATCGGCGGCATTCGCATCGAAAATGGCCATATTAAACGGCATTTTAATAAGAATGCAAGTAATGCCGCAGTTCTGTTTAATTTTTTCCAGAATCGGCAAATAAGCAAAATACTCCACCTTAGCACCTGGATAAAAAATCAATGCGGTGTCACTGGGTGTAGCAGGTGACAGTATGATAAAGTTATCTTGAGCGCGCGCAGCAGGTTCACTTTGCATCACCGCAATCGCTGCATCGTCTGCTCTGTAATAATCAGATACATAAATAAGAAATGCACCGATCAATAAAAATAGAAACGTTAGGATTGTAATCAGAGTTATTTTTAGCCGCTTTTTCATAAATATCTCCTCTTTTGCAATATGTAAAACCAGTCATTAATCCTATAATTTGCTTATTTCTTCTCTTTTGCACGTTTATCGTTAATAATCTTCATGTGTTCTTCCGTGATAAGGGCCACATTATTTTGTCTTGCCCATTCCACACAGCCGCGAAGTGCTGCCGCCAGGAATATGCGGGGTACTTTTACAAGACCGGCGCAGGCCTCATCCGTAAACTTTATTTTGTCGTCAATCCGGTCTGCAGCATACTTGACTGATGCAAAGTCAACCTCACGCTGCGGTAATGGCTCACTTACCGGCTTTCTAAAGCGTGAAAGCCAGAAGTGCGTGGAATCCCGGTAGCCGTAATCCACCGGAACAGGAGGGAAATCTTTCCTTCGAACACCGTTTATAATAGCGTTATAATATTTTTCCTTCATCAGGATTTTATCGATCCGCAATATAAAATGAGCTCCGAATTTGGAGGTAATGCCGTTAAAATCATGATAAGGCCCTTCATACTCCTCCTGCACCCTGTCATTCTGTGCACCTTCCAACTCACTCATCCAAGTACATTCAAAGGTCTGAAAGGATTCTGCAATCACCTTGGGAAACTTTTCATCCGGATGTTCCCGACTCATATGACCCTCTTCCAAAGTGAAAATACAGCCTTTCATCTTTTCCTCCGGTGTATCGCCGGGAAAGCCCATCCTGACAGCCTCCTTAAAGTATTTCCTGTTATCAGGGATAAAGTTCAAGGTACATTTTCCGGTCCTAAGCAGCCCCTTTCCGGTATTTGAACTATTACGGCAGGACAGCAGCATGGCATAATATTCCTTGCCTGCAATGTAATAAGGCGACACAAGTGAATATGCTCCAAAACTGGTATGACCTCTGTCGTCCAGGGTTCCGACCATCACCGTGGGCATTGGGAAAAAACTGGAGGTTTGATAAAAATTGTCCACAATACGTAAATTTTTAAAACTGCTCATAAGATCCCTCCCCAAAAGAATTCCTTAAAACTCATCTGCCCGTAGCAGTTTTCACCGACCCTATCCATGCACCTCATTTCCATATAATATTCTTTGGAATACTTTGTTGATCTGTTCATAGTCAAAATCCGGCTCCATTATATAAGAAAGCAATGAAGTGACAATAAAGTGCGGAAGAAATGAATCGTAAGATATTTCAAAACGTTCAAGCAGTGCACGAATCACGTCAACCAACTGCTCTATTAACATCTGACGCTTGCTTCTTCCGTTTAGCATCACATCACTTACCTCTTTTGAGTGCATTGACATATTCCATACGTCCTGATATAACACGGCAAATTCACGAAGATTGGAATAGATGCTTTTGATACCGGCTTCCGCATTTTCTGCAATGGCACAATCCTTCTGCATTTTTTCCGTCTGCTCTGTCCAGTCTTCAAGCATAATAGCTGCTATCAAAGCTAATTTGGTCGGAAAGTAATTGTATATTGTACCGACTGCAATATTACACTGCATGGCTACCCCACGAAGGCTCAATCTGTCATATCCGTCAGATAATAAAGTATTTTTTGCCGTTTGTAAAACTGTTTCCCTTATATTCTCTATTGCTTTAGGCAACTTATCACCACCAATAATTTATATGAACGCGTTCATATAAATTATACTCAATTGAAATTAAAAAGTCAAAAATTATGGTAATGCAGTCCGGAAAAAATAATCTATTTGTTTTTCGCCCTCTGTATATAAGTAAGAACCGTACACCGGTACCGTACAGCACAGTACCCTTCTGCCTGCCGGAATCAGTATTTGATATCCTCTGTTAGACATGATGCAGGCGGGTCTCTCAGATTCTGCCCCGAGAGAAATATATTTTACCGTAGCCTTGAGGTCCAGCCACTCATTATCGAATGCGCCCCTCGCCTTCAATATTTCTTTTGGAGCCCAGTTAAAATAAGTCCATGTTTGATTTTGGGGTAATTTCTCTATCTGTCTTGGAAGCTGAATATTCTCTGCAAGAAGAAGTTCCTCCTTTGCCGTATAAAAAGAGATTGCACCTGTTTTCTTATCAATGCGCAAAAGCAGCTTGCCTGTCGTCAGCTCTACCCTGTCCTTTGCTTCCCTGAAATTCCAGACAGGTCTTAAAGTTGTCACAATCTCTGCCGGAATATCCGTAAGATTATCAAATAACTCCCTTGCAAAGCTGACTCGAACCGTATTTTCCGATATCGGTGTAATTCGAAGCACTCCATAAGCATTGGTCAGTTCAAGATAGCTTTTATTGCCGGTCAGCCATCGAACAGACAAGTTTAAATTGGAATGTCCTAATGGCTTTAGACTGGTAGTATTCG
>JAEWQC010000268.1 GCA_023399355.1 Bacillota bacterium
GTTTATTTAGAATAAACCATTAATTTTGCAGTCCCTTTCGAGGGAATAACACTCCTCCTTAGCTCAGTTGGTTAGAGCATCTGACTGTTAATCAGAGGGTCGCTGGTTCAAGTCCAGCAGGGGGAGCCAAATTAGATAAGAGGTCAAAATTGACCTCTTTTTTTTTGTCTGAATTTTGTAACTCCTTGGTAATCTTGAATAAAACTTGAACTGGAATTGAAAAAGGTAGTGCTGCAACTCTTCCTTTTTGAAGAATGAGTTTTCCGTCAAAGATGCAGCACAATATCTTTTTTTTGGTCACTCCATTAGCCTGTCTGTAGTATTCAACAAGGTTCTGAAGCATTGGTATAGTGTGATTTATGTACTTTTTATAAGGGGTCAACTCTTGTTGAAGTCCATCAAGGTGGTTTTGTAATCTCGCTATATCAATATTTAACTTTTCCACCATTTCATTGAAATCGATTGAATTTATTTCATTGTCAAGATATTTGTCCTGAAGGTTAGTTTTTCTTTTAGAAAGAACAGCCAATTCCTTTTGGATTTGGAGTATTTCACCTTTTCGTATAACATCCTGTTTATCAAATAATTTCTCAAGTATCCTTTTGTACAGCTCTAGTGTTTGAGCAGTAAATTGTATGGTGGATAGTATTTCTTCAATATGGTTATGGACTGATTTTATTGGATGTCTTTGTTCCCGTCCGCACTTTGGACACAGGTAATAATGATATATCTGTTTATTTCTCGATAATGCTCCATATGCAGTTAAACTCGTCTTGTGAATTGGACATTGCAATAGACCCTTTAATGGATATAAATCAGTTTTGGCATCTCCAAATTTCATATTCCTTTTTCGTCCATTCAGAATATCCTGAGCCGTATAAAATAGTTGTTCAGAAATAATAGCCGGATGAAGACCATTAACCAACTGTTCTTTATCGTTTTTATATTGTTGAACTTTAATTTTACCAATGTATACGGTGTTTCTAATTAAATTAAGAAAAGCCTGTTTCGTTAGTTTTATACCTTTAGTTTTCAAAAATCGTCTTACTTCTTCAGCAGAATAACTTCCGGAACCCATTCTTTCGAAAGCCTCCTTTATAAGAGGAGCTTCATCACTTGGTGTCAAGGTTGAATTAGTATCTAACCGTACCGGCTTAAACCCTCTTGGTGTACTACCGGTCCAACAACCTGACATCCTAGCACGGTGCATACCATCCTTTGTCCGTTGACTATTCTTATCGTTTTCAATTTCAGGAAGTGTTAGATAAGTAGTCAGTAAAATTTTGTTGTCAGGATTTGAAAAATCAAGTGGCTGTTCAACAGTATTTACCCCAATTCCCAAACCTCTTAATGTCTTAATGACATTTAAAGCCTCACTGATATTTCGAGAAAATCTATCCCATCTTACACAAAGGATTAAATCTACTTTTTTTCGATTTTTCCTGATGTAACTCATTATCTTTTTCCACTCAGGTCTATTTTCAAACGACTTGGCGGAGTAATCCTCAGTGAATGTTTCTAAAATATCATAATGATTGATGTCACAATAATTCTTGAGAACAATTTCCTGTTGTTGAAGACTATAACCAAAATTGCGTTGTTCATCGGTTGAAACTCTTTTATAACATATCACATTCATGTCAGGCCGCCTTTTCTGGTAATTGGTTTGTTAAATCATTTTTTGAATCCTGTTGGATAAAATCTTCGTACTGAATGGTTGCTAATGCTGAAATCAAAGTCATGATAGATTTAACTTCCTCTTGACTTATATTTTCTTTACAGTTTAAAATCTTTCTGCATTCCTGTTCGCTAATCATTTCTCTTTCTTTAATTTTCTTTTAGAAATTATAAAGAAAAAAAACCAGAATACAAAATCGGAATGAACAATTTCCGCGCTAATCTAAGCCTTCCATTAATCACATACTCAATTTAATGACATTTAAGAGGTTTTAACTCTTAAATATATAATCCCCCTTTCGGTATAAAGATGACTCAATAGAAATGAGCTGGTGAGCCATGGCAACCATTTTAACTTTCTTGATAACATCTCTGTGAAAGTGATTTCCAAGGCTTGATTTTATCAAAAATTAATTTTATAATTTAAAATGTACGAATCATGTAATGGAGCTGCCGGATTCAATGTACTTAAAGAATTTTAAAGCCCCCTCAGAGTAACTGGCTCCATCAGTGAAATTTGGGGGACTTATTTTTATTATGTTTAGTTATTTTCAAAAAATTAAAACAACCATTCCAACAAAAGGGATTGATTTCCAAAAATTAGTTGAAATCATTAAGAATAATCCTGAAAGGTCATTTATTGAAGAATTGAGGCAACTCAAGACTATCGATATAGGATTATATAAGAAAAGGAGAAAGATTCTTCCTAATTATACTCCAAGTTGTGTTGTTAAAAAAAGAAGATTAGACGGAGATGATGACTTTAAGAAGAACTTCATCACATTCTCAAGTTACATTTACTTCGATATCGATAATTTACCCGATGTTCAGCTCTCTAAAAATGAAATAATAAAGAAGTATGGACATTTGGTCTCATTAGTATGTGTATCAGTTGGCGGTGACGGATTGTCAATACTTGTTAAAGTCTCCAATAATATATCAACAAAGGAGGAATTTGATTGTATTTGGCAATTTATCCGGCAGACCACTTTAAAAGATATCATTATTGACCCCAAACCCTGTGATATAGGGAGAGCTAATTATATATCTTATGACCCGGAGGTGTATTTCAATCCTGATAATACATTAGGGGAGATAGAGTGTAATAATATAACAGAGTATACAAAAGGTATCAGTAAGGGTAAATCAGGGAAGAGTATATTTATATATAATAATATAGGACCAGAGAGAAATATAGGTCCAGTGAAAAATGGAATTCTATTAAATGAGTCCTTTAAAATTATTCCTATAGGTGATGTATTAAAAGTACTTAGGACAAAATCTGAGGTTCCAGTTTATCAATCTATTGTGGAAATGAAACCGGTTGAAGTGATTAAGGTCTGGTTCCCTCATAAAATCAAAGATGGCACGAAACATAGTATATATCCAGTTATCATCCATAAACTTATGGAGCTTAATTCTCATCTTGAACCAGATATTCTATTCAGACATGTATTCTCATACTTGTACTACATAAATGATACTTTCGCTGACCCTCCAATGGATATCCGGGAGTTAAAGAGCTTATTCACTTTTGTTTTTTCTACTATAATGGATGCTGATGGGTTTCATTACGTAGAAAAACGAATCAAAAATATTCACTTCAATAAAAATTGCAGCCTCAACGGGAACCAGAAAATGATAATATCCAACACTCTCAATGGATTAATAAAAAAGAATAGGTCCATACTTAAAATCATTCAGGCAAGAGAAGAACTTATAAATGAAGGGAAAAAGGTGACACAAAAAAACATAGCAGAGAAGAGTGGCCTTCATATAATAACCGTAAAAAGACATTATAAAAATAGTAGTATTATAGATATTCAGGAAATTCTTGGCTCGATGAATGAATGAATATTGAGTCGTTGAAGATAACACATAGACCATGAATTGGTCGTACTTCTCATATTTTATGGAGAAGTTTCAGGTACCAGCGATTGTTAGTTTTCAGTCCATTTTATTATTTACCTCCCTGAGGTACTACCTCCTGACGTCATTTTAGACCAAAATGCTTCTCATAATTTATTGATAAGTCTATTCGACAGTCTTTTTATGAAGAATAAAACTTCTATAATTGCTGATAGGATGATGTTATTGAGGCCAAAAACTCAAAAGGCAAGAGAGTCAAACGTGCTGATAACTTTGTATTCTCAAACTAAAAGGTAAGAACAGTGGGGAACACCAATTTTAATGAATATATAACCCATAGCGTGATTAATATAGCACTTTATAGACTGCTGTGATAAGTACCTTGCTTGTCATTGAATTTGCCCACCATAATAAATTACCATTTCATTAAGATTATAAAGACCTGTGCTTGTGAGTACCAGATTATTATGATACAATTTTTCATTTAGCCGATAGATTTCGTATATTTGATTTAGCCAAAACAACGCATTATGAAAATCGCAATTTCATTATTTGTCCCGATCATCTTGATTCTTTGTTTTTCCTGTTCAAAGGACAACAAAACTAAAACAGATGCTGAACTACAAGGGCTTAGAAACAATGTCCTGTTCGTTCATGAGAAAAGTGAAGGTGACCTATTGTCTCAAGAATTGTACTATGAGTTTGATGAAACAGGTAAAATTCTAAGAAAAATAGATTACTTTAAAATTAATGGCAGTACTGTATGGTCAGATTGCTCATATAATTATACCGATGGTATTCTAACAAGTCAGCTTGTGAGAAGAGAAGATGGTAATAATACAGAAGATGTTTATAGCTATAATGAGGATGGAAAATTACTACAAATTGTGGGTAATAATTCATTAACTAAATTTCGATATACAAATGGACTTCTTACTGAGAAAAGCGAAGTTTTTACAGGTGAATTTGACAATGTGAGAAAATCTCTTTTCTTCTATGACAAAGCGGGCAAACTCGATTCTACGATAATTACAAATATGTTTCTTGAAACTATAATAAAGTTTATTCAACATTTCGATGATTCAGAACGTGAAATTCAAAATTACTCATACAAATCCTCAAATCAAGATTACGATAATTTGAATTTGTATAATAAGAAAACGTTTACTTATAATTCTAATAACGACCTTGAAAGTGAAATTGAAAATGATTATGAAGAGAACACTACTGATAAAACTGAATATCAGTACACATATGATGAAAGTGGTAATTGGATAAAGCAAATTACCAAAGATTCAGACGGTATATCTGAAATTATTAGAGAAGTATATTATACAAAAGAAGAATATCAGAATAGAGCATTAGAATTGGAAAGTAAGTTACTTGCAAGTTCTAATAGTTCACAGCAAGATACCCAATACCAAAATACGGAATCTTATAGTAATTCTTATTCAGGCTCAAATTCTTATGACAATTCAAATTCAAATAATAACAGTAAACGACAGTGTTCTTACTGCAGTGGGAGTGGGAAATGTAAGAATTGTAATAAAACTTTTAGAGTAAAATATTGGGGAGGATCTAGTGGTTGGATTTCTGAAAACCAGACAAGGGTTGGTTATGTAATGTGTGGGTGGTGTTATGGATCTGGTAAAAGATATAATGCTGCCAACATTGATCAATCACCTACTTACACAGAGTGCAAAGTTTGTAATGCTACTGGTTGGGAGTTGTGCAATGAATGTAATGTTTCTGGAAGGGGTACTAATTTAGGTCAATGTAGTTATTGTAATGGAAAAGGATATAAGTAATGACAAACCAATTACATAGTATATGTCAATTCTAAATTATCAGTTACAAAACCATCAAAGCTCAATTGAAAGCAAATAAATTATCTCTCGCTGCTCTGATATTATATTAGGAGATATCCGTTTCCCCTTTTAATATAGCTGCCCTGATAATTTTTGTAATTGCATTAATAAAGTATACTCTAAGAAGGGTGATTACAGATGGATGGCAATCACAGGTCTTACCTTAAGTGTCATTTATCTATCTTCTCAATTATTCAAGGTAAATACCTCCCTCAGGAACTAATACAACTTCTCATATTTTATGGAAAGGTGTTAAACTACCCTCACCAAAATGTGAAAGGTCAGAAAATTACTATTTACCTCCAACTTTTTTCAAACTACTATAAATTCATAAAACCATCGGTACTATTGACTTTTAGATAAGGCAAGAAAAAAAACTTTAAAATAATTCGTAAAAAATTAGGAATTGTCAAAAAGTTGGACTTTCTTTGTGACTTAATAACAAGGATCCGTTATGATACAATTATTTGATATGACACTAGGCTCGGAATCGATAAATGCTTTGCTTCTTCTCCTTCTATTAGTGGATCCAGCTAGCACAGTGGTCATCGAATCCCAGGTTAAAGAGTATATGAATAAGTTCAAGGGTAAACTAAAAAATAGCAAGGAGGTCAAAGAAATGTTGACATGGATCCTGGATGATAAGTTCAAGAAAGAAACCTTTACGATTAACAACAAGATTCCTCATACTGATGTCTATATGAATGAACTTGCTAAGCTAAAGGATGAGATGATTACTTTTTATTTCACCAATCTTCAAGAACTTATTGACAAGGATTCTAATATATCTATGACTTGTGATATACACTCAACGATGGGGATATATGTACTTCAACTTATGAGGTTACGGATGGTTATTGAACCTGAGATTAATTTACTTATTAACCCTCATGTAACTAACAGCGCCAGTGAAGAGAAGAAATTGTACCTCTCAGCCAAAGCTTATTGGATGGGTGATAATGGAAAAAAGGTGAGAAAATTTACAAAATCATTGGGTCTTTTGTCTGACTATGATGGAAAAAGAAACAGCAACAAAGCCAAGGAAGAAGGTGTAAGAAGGATACAGCCCATAATATGGGATGAATACAGGGCTACTTACCTTTAATTTTTTTTAATTTAAAAAGTTGGACTTTTGCATCGACCAGATTGATAAATAATTTTACTTAGAAAAATCGGACAGTACAAACGAATAATGTTATGGATCACTTAAATTTTAAAAACATGAAAGTAATCGACATCAATGGTCTCTTCGTCATTATCTCAAGATTCAGGAATTTTTACACTCATGAACCAGTAGATAAATCTGCTCCCAAATTTTTTTAATCTAAAAAGTTGGACTTTGGATTAGACCAGAATGGAATTAAATGATTTTTTTTAATTCAAAAAGTTGGACAATACAAAAGACATAATTATTAATCACTTAAAAATTCACAGAATGGAAGTAATCGAAGTTAATATTAACGATCTCATCGATATCCCTGAATTCAGAAACTTTTACACTCCTCAACCGATCGACGAACTGGTACAGAGTTACCAGATCGATGGGCAGAAAGTACCCATCCACATCACCAATAAAAATGAAATCATCAACGGGTATCGTATGGTCGATGCCATCAGGAATTCAGGTAACACCCAGGTTAAAGCCATAATTCTTGAAGGTGAACCCACTCTCCAGGATAGAATCCTTCATAACCAATACAGGGTGAAAACCACAATGGATATAATCGGGGAGATAAAGGAAGTCTTCAAAAGATTCCCCAAACGTCAAGGACAAAGAAGCTCCGACGGGGAGAGGTACAATCGTGATGAAGTGATATCCAAGAGTCTGAATAACCGTTGGAGTGGTGATGTAACATTGAACAAACTCGAATATGTTCTGAACAATGACCTTAAGGATAATGTCCTCTCAAAAGGTATCATCGAAAAGAATTGGAAGGTGGATACCTGTTATGACTTTCTTGTCAACAAAATGTCTATCGACCAAGAAAGGAACTACGGTTTCACTGGACAACTCACTGATGGAACCTTTTCAGTTGCCGAGGTGAATAAATTTATTGACCAAAGACAACAACTCGATGACAAGTTCGAACCCACATTTGTAATACCCAATAAGGCGAATTTTTACAACATGGATTGCGTGGAACTAGCCCAGATGGACGAGTTTAAAAAAATGATTGACCTCATTTTAACCTCAATTCCATACTGGGACCTGCGGAAATACAAACTTGGTGATATCCGTCAACTGGGACAGGAAGAAACCAAAGAAGAATTTGCAATAAACATTGCAAAGATTTTCGGGAAATTGTGTCCAACCCTCACGGATACATCCAATGTGTTCATCAATATCGGTGAAACCTATAAGGATGGTGTCGCACAGGGAATACCCTTCCTTATAAAGGAATACATTGAAAAACACACCACCCTCATCTACAAAGACACTCTTATCTGGTCGAAGAAGAACCCCCGTCCTCAGGGTGAGGATGTAAAACGCCCCGTGAACGCCATTGAATATCTACTTTGGTTTGTAGTAGACCCCAAATTGTCAAAATACAATCTGTTAACCTTCCCAGTAGAAGGTAAGGTTTCAAAAGTAACCAATGGAGCGAAGGACGTATCCAATAATGGTACAGTATCCAAAAAGAACAAATCCATTTCCAAGAACTACGGTAAGATCACTTCCCATCTATATGAACAGGTGGTTGAAAACATCATTGTAACCTCCATCGGGAAAAACCACGAAATTTTTAAAATCAGTGAACTGGGCCATCCGGCTAGTATGAGTCCTATGTTACCAGTAACGATGATTTTGATGTCCACCGATGAAGGTAACTTGGTGTGCGACCCGTTCGGAGGGAGCAATGTCGTTGGAAAAATTTCACTTGAACTCAATAGAAGATATGTTGGGGCAGAATTATCAAAGGAATACTATGATATCGGTTGCCAGATGCTCATCGAAGGGGATAAGGATTTCGACAGGGATGGTCTGGATACCGTCAATCAAATGGTATATCCCGAATCATACCAATCAAACGTGCAACCTAATAGAAGTGCAGCCTAATAGTCAATAAGTAACTAATATAAATACATCCATTTATGGAAACAATGGAAATGACCACAACACAATTCGGGTTAACCCAAATGGAAGCCCTCGAGAAAGGAAGGTTAAATCGTGAAAGATTACTTCAATTGGTAAACAACATCACCGAGAAAAAGAGTGGGGACAAATACCCTCACACCTATTTTTTCTCACCTCCGGGACTGGGGAAGACTTATACAGTAAAGAAACAACTGGAATCTTCGGGACTCAGTTATGTTCAGGTTTCGGGGAATGTATCCATGTTCGCCTTCGGGATACAACTGGCGGTTATCAATTATTTAAACCCAATGATGGAATCCGTTATAGTTTATGTGGATGACTGTGATGAGATATTCAAGACGGAGGCCAACTGTAATACGATGAAGAATGTTTTGGATGACAACAAGGCCTTCACCTATGAAAAGTCTCTCGCCAGTCAGTGGAACAACCTGTCGGCTATACAACAACAAGCCATCACCTTTTTTCAGGGGGAAGGTAAGATGGGGTTCTCGGTTCCTACCTATAATATGGTGTTTGTATTCACAAGCAACTTTAAACTCCCTGTGGACGATGATGTAAGATTAGCCCGTGAGAAAAGTCTGGCAAAGTCGGTACTCCTGGCCCACAAGAACGCTATTCGTTCTCGTTGCCGTGTGGCCGACTTTGACCTGTCATTTCAGGAACACTGGGGTTGGATAGCCGATGTGGTATTACACACCGATTGTTTAGATGGTTACGATGTCAATTCACTTGAGAAACAGACCATTTTAGACTTTTTGTGGAACAATTGGGATAGATTGACAGAACGGTCCATAAGACTGATTGAAAAGATGGTGGTCACCATGAGAGAGAATCCCACAACATATAAGGTGGTATGGGAAATAGACTATTTCAAAAACTAATTGTATGGACATTCATTTAATACAGGAAGAAGTTTCCAAAGTTCAGGAGTGTTGGTTTGCAAAAAAGACCGACAAACAACTTCAGGCATATCAAGACTTGTCAGAATTGTACAAAGGAAGAAACAAAGGAATTCAACCCATCGCACTTTCCGCGTACAATTCGCCTTCAAAACGCAGCTGCAAACTTAGTGTCGATCAGGTTCGAGAAATCCGGAGGAAATACAATCCTCATGTATACGGGAAACAAAAACTGGCGAGAGAGTATGGGGTTTCAACCTCCGTTATCTACAGAATTCTTAATGGGAAATCTTGGAATAAAATGGAAGATGTCATGACCTCCAGTCGAAAAAAACCTTCTAACCGTTGAAGTAGTCTCTCAATTTGAAAAATGATTTCTTAGTAACGGCAGCATAAGTATATCAAACCTTAAATATTTTCAATCATGATTTCAATACGTTCACCCATGGGATTCTAATGAATCAGTTAAAGTTATTAAGTAATTCAAAATTTATCATCAAAGATTAACAAAATATATCATGAAAAACAAAAAGTCAATTAATGGAATTAATGAAATATCTAAAGGTATCATTAGTTCATTTTATCCAAAATATAAGATAGGAACATTACAATCAGAGACAGGTGAGATCTTACCATTCAAATCAATAAAAAACAGAATATCTTTTCAAGTAGGAAACCATGTCACATTTATAAAAGTACCAGATGGTCGATATGGAATTCAAGCAGCAAATGTAACAAGAGCATATTTGTCTAATGATGGGTTTTGTGTAGTTGACCGTCCTAACAGTCATTTACATGATGGGATCGAGTCCCAGCTAGAAATGATTATTAAGTCCATCAATTGTAACGACCGTTCATTTTTTACTCAACAACTTGATTTTAATTATAATGTAGGTCTTACTGAATGTGTTAAGACTGACCAAAATTCTGAAATTTTATATGCTGTTCGGAAAGGGCGACAGGGATATTCAAGATTTGTGAAAGGTAGAGACCCCGAACCAACAAGTAGTATAACAATAACCTTAAAGAAAACATCGGATTATTATATCATCATAACAGCATTTTTTGGAGAAAAAGGTGAATTGGAACCCTGGGACAAACAGAACTTTGCCAGTGATGAATCATTCGAATTTTGGAGTAAACACGCTTTAATATTCAAAGATCAAGAAATTATAAAAAGTACAATAACACGATCCTATCCGTGGGTAGGAATCTTTAAAACTATCCCGGAAGATAGGTACTTTATTATGGTGAATGATTATATAGAAACAAGTGACAGTATAGAATTTTTTGGAGCACCATTACCGGAATTCTCAGATTTCATTGATGAGAAAATCGAAATGATTCCAGACTTTTTAGATTGGCTATTCGACAATCAAACTAACGAACAGATATATGAGATTAGTAAATTGTCTGAAGATCAGTTAAAAGATTATCAAAGATTCACGAACCCTACTTTCATATATTTAGAACCAAATTTATACTTTGGTGAGCCAAATTTTGACTAAGGAGTGGTGACATCATTCAATTTAATGCCATTATAAATACACCTAAATATTTTGTTTAATCATGGTCGAAAGTTACTTCGATAGGTCATTTTGATGGTTATTATGAATTGAAATTGCCGTAAAACCTAAGTAACTTTTTTTTGAGATACGATATTTGAACTCACGATCCAGATCTTTCTTCCCGGGATCATTAATCGAAACTGTTCCGGCAAATCCTTTCATTAAATAGTCTTAATTTTAACCCACTGGTATTGACCGTTTTAAGTACAGGAGACCATTATTTTAAAAAATCAACCTAATTTTATTTTGCAAATGCAACTTTTACCATAGAAAGTCTTGCATAAGATGATTGTGCTTGCTACTTTTACCATTGTCTAATTTAAAAAAACAATGGAAGAACTAGCTATTCAATTTGAACCAATTGAGACAATAATTTCACCTGAAGCAATAGACCGGAGAAATTATTGGATAAATGAAATACAAAAATTAAGTGGAAATTTTGGGGAAGATACTGATAAGTTGCAAAAGGAGTTAGAGGCAGAGATTGGCGAAAATCCTGAAATACTTATTGACCATCTAAGGCTCTGTGGAAGTATTCCGGAATCATATGCACATGATTCAACTGAGGAAAAACTTTACTCTAAATATACTGATACACTTTTATCTATAGCGTATAATTTTATCGGGTTAAAAAGTGAAGTCTTAACCGAAAGGGCTGATTCAGCTGATGTCGATGTTGAAGCTCCAAATTATAGTTTTGTTGCTGATGCTAAGGCATTCCGGTTAAGTAGGACTGCAAAGAATCAAAAGGATTTCAAAGTTCAAGCAATGGATGGATGGAAAAAAGGTAAACCATATGCTATGGTAGTTTGTCCTATTTATCAACTTCCAAGTACCTCGAGTCAAATTTATGAGCAATCGATAAATAGGAATGTTTTGATTTTTACTTACTCACATATGGCTCTGTTGGTCAGATTCTATACAATTGAAGGAAGTCAAAGAACAATAGAATTAATAAAAGCTATCTTTGATTCAATCTCGACCTTGAAACCTTCAAAAGAAGCTGTATTATATTGGAAAAAAATTAACCAGACAATATTGGGTTATTCACCAAATATTGCAGAGATTTGGCAAACAGAAAAAGTTGCTTCAGCAGAATCTGTTTTAATTGCCAGACAAGAAGTAATCAGTTACTTGACAAGTCTTAAAGCCAAAATTAACAGTATGTCTCACGAAGAAGCAATCAGGGCACTTTTAATGAATTACAAAATTGAAAGTAAGACAAAGACAATAAATTCAGTAGTAGACAATGGAATATTTGAACTCAAGTGAACTGATTAATAAAGTTATACACGGGAATTGCGTAGATGTAATGAAAAATATTAAGTCAAATTATATTGATTTAACAGTTACATCTCCCCCTTACGACAATTTAAGGATATACAAAGGATTTGAATTTCCTTTCAAAGAAATAGTACAAGAGCTTTTCAGAATAACAAAAGATGGAGGCGTAGTAGTTTGGATTGTTTCTGATGCTACTATTGATGGAAGTGAGACTGGAACCAGTTTTAAACAAGCATTGTATTTCATGGAAATAGGTTTTAATCTTCATGACACCATGATTTTTCAGAAAACTAATCCTATTCCACAAATATACCGGAAAAGGTATACGAATATATTTGAATACATGTTCATATTTAGTAAGGGTCCTGTAAAGACTCATAATCCGATTTTAATAGATTGTTTGCATGCAGGATTAGAACTTAATGGTACAACCTACAAGAACTATTCAAAAGGTGAACAAGTGAGAAAGAAGATGGCTAATCCTGTAAAAAAGCAAAAAATTAAAGGGAATATATGGGAATATGTTGTGGGTAAGAGATCCGAAGATCAGGCAGCAAAAAATCATCCTGCTCCTTTCCCTTGTGCTTTAGCTAGAGACCATATAAAATCCTGGACAAATAAAGGAGATATCGTTTTGGATCCTATGAATGGAAGTGGTACAACTTGCGTTTCAGCTTATGAATTGGGACGAAACTTTATCGGTATTGATATCAGTCAGGAATATTGCGAATTAGCAAGAAATAGAATTAAACATTTAACAGATAAACCATTCCTTGACTTTGAAGATGAGAGTGTAAATCTTGAAGATTACATTAATAAGCCAACCGATATAGAATAACCATAAATTTCATTTTATTGTTATTTGAAAAGGAATTTTGAATCCTCTTTTAGTACCCAAGTTTGCTTATACTTTTATAAGAAGTATAAGCAGAAATTTTCCAGAAGATAATCATTACCAACGATTTAGACTATCGGCTTAAATTTCATACATTTTTTGCTTATATTTTTACTCAGAAATGCAGCAAAATCAAAGGAAAAGGCATAGCATTGCCGCCCATTTTTAAAAACCAAAGTATATGTCGTTACAAGGGCAAAAAACAACAACATCAAGTATGGACTGGGATGATTTCCGGTCTTTGGTATCCAAACTTGAAAGGGATGGTGAGTATAAGTACTGTTTATTGGTTGCCATTGGTGTTTTCACCGGTCTGCGTATCAGTGACCTTTTAAAACTAAAGTTTTCCCACTTTGAAGGCACTGAAATTCTCACCATTCAAGAAAAGAAAACAAAGAAAACAAGGAAAATCAAGATTAATCAAGACCTGAAGGAGATTGTAACCCGAGTTAGGTCTAAAATGGCTGTCACAGACTCCAACAAATTTATATTCGTTAATCGTTATGGAACTAAACCGATAGACCAGTCCTGGGCTAATGTCAATCTTAAGCGTATCTTTAGAAGGTATGGTATAACCATGGAAGGGAATATCAGTACTCACTTGTTCAGAAAGACTCTTGGTAACAGGGTATTGAAGATAAATAACTATTCTGGCGAATCTGTAATACTTCTTATGGACTTATTTTCTCATTCATCACCAGCTGTCACACGCCGTTATCTTGGAATAAGGGAGAAAGAAATTCTTGATGTTTATGATAGTTTAAGATTATAAAGACCAATATTTATTTTACAATGACGTAGATTGACGCAATAATTTAATATTTTTGTAATGCATTCAGAACCCTTGACTGGGTACCAACCGAGCAGGAACGCCACGGTGGTAAAACGATGCGGATTACTAAGATCAAAAAAGTTCCTTCATTAGCTTTTCTCTTAATTTCCGCTAAATTTTCTAATGCATTAATGTTTAACCACAAACTATTATAGCAATGACAAGCTATTTTAAGTTTATGGTTTGAATCGACAACGCAGAAAATTTTAGCAATGAAAAAGTCCACACAAATCATAATCTCGAAAGGTGATAACCAGATTATCAGTTTCAATAATAAAGGAAAATCAATCGCTTCTATCAAGGTTTACCCGGGAAATGATTCACTGTCTTTTATTATACGACCTTTATTTACTAAGAAAAGATCGGTTGACATTCTTATAAAGTTATATGGAAGTAATATAATTCTTACTCCTTTAATTGTTAATTTTAAATAAAATCAGAGTAATGGAAACAGATGATAGAAATTTGGAGCCTGAAGAAGATGATTCCGAAGAAATGGATGAGTATCCGGAAGGAATAACTGATGAATATTTTGAGAAACAGGATGAACGTTATAAGGCCGATGGTTATATTAAGGTTGCAGAAGGTCAGTTTGATGAATTTGACACATGGTATGATTCAAAAATAGAAAGCCATTTTTATGAAATCCAAGATATAATTCACAACATCAAGAGATATTTAGATATCTCTATATTAGATAACTTATTTAGAATCGTCATGAATTGGGAAAAGTACCAATACAATTCTCGATGGTGCGCTTTGGATGAAATATCGGGAGTTGAAATCATTACAATGACACCAGATGATCGATTTGTGATTAATATGCTGTACCCTGTTTGTTATGTTAAAAGGTCACAATTAAAAAGTGTTTATAAAGAATATGGAAAACTGGTTAGACAGTTTAAGACTCAAATGAAAAAAAATGGTTACTTCAAAGCAATAGATAAGATTGTTGCAGAAGAAAACCGCAAGAAATTGGAACAAGAAACCTTATTAAGAAAAAAGAAAGAAGAAAAATTAGCGATTGAAGCTGAAGCACTAGCAGAGAAGGAAAAAGAGGAAATGGAATTTGCCGAATTACAATTATCAAAAATTGCTGCTTATTTTTTAAATCCAGTTACTCCATATTACTGCATTGGTCCGACACTATGTACAATAGACGGTAAAATTCTCATCATCACACATAGTCAAATGTACAACTTTCATTACTCAAAAATCAAGAACTACTCGATGTTAATTTCACATATAAGAAAATTCTATGAATGCATAGGAGTACATGAGGGTTTTCACAATAAATATGCGTTTCACCATTATTCACCTGAGTCAGTTCCCACAGGATGGAATTACACAGTCGGTTGGCTTAGATGTTACGATAGACCCGAAATCAACGCGGAAACAATTAGGGCGGATTATATTAAATGGCGTGCAGAAATATCCTAAAGATTAAGTCACGGCAATACTCTTCAAAAAATTAAGAAAGACGTTCTTTGTTATTACTTACCCTTGAGTGGATTATAGTCGTATTAGGGTTTCTCTTTCTTTTTATCCTTTCTTTTTTCCTGTCTACGACGTTGTTTGTCAAGATATGACTCAACGATATTCCTTGTTTCTTCAGTAATTAAAATTTTAGGTTCTTCACGCATAACTCAATTTTTTCAGCAAAGATAGGGGATGTATGATTTCGGACTTTAAAAAATTGACTAAGAACTTCCTTTTTATCTGATAGGAAGCCGTTTCATCTTAACTCTATTTATAAAGTGATACCAAATTAATCCTCTCGCTTGATTTTCATTCATGAAGTAAGTTTCAGGTGATATTAAATCATGTGGATCTGTTTCTAAAAGTTCATGGAGGATTGGTTCCAATTCTGGCCGTATTACACTTTTGATTTCCTCAATATAAGTATGGTACTTCTCTACAAATTCTATTGCATCCATTTCAAAAATTAATTAATTTTTTCAGTTAAATGAATAAGAACTCAATCCATTATACCAAATGTCAATTGGTCCATTTGCTATATATCTGCGAAAAACTTTTGAATCAATAAAGTTGGTTTCTCGACTTCTTATTCCAAGTCGGATAGTCGATTCATCACCAACTTCCCCTTTTACTATTATCTTACCATGTTCATCATTTACCAACATTCGTATTTGACTTTCACTTATCATTATAAATTTACCATTAGCGAAATTGAATTCACCTAACTCTTTAATAAAGATATCATACACAAACTGGTGTTGTTTCTTATGTTTACCAATAAAAAGAACTCGGCCATCATTGAATAACCACATAAATGCGATTTCAAGTCTATCTTCATAGTAATAAACTCCTTTCATACTCGACCTGTATTACAAACCTTGTTTGAAAAACCGGAAGGTTTATTCTGCATCAAAAACAATCGTTTAAAATTAAACGCTGCGATTGAATTAGTTTTGGCCAATTCCCCATATTCGTTCATCAGATTTTTAAAAAGGATATTCAGTGGCTCATTAATAAACTTACCAATAATGGCCGAGAATCTGTAATTGGATTCTTCAAGGACTCTTTCCAAATCCTCAGTGCAAGGGAAATTATAATATAGGGCTTCACTATTTTCTGATATCATCATCTCACTACAAAATCCAAATAATCTGTTCCTTTTTACAAATTCACTAGCATAGCACCAGATATACAGGTTATTGGGTTTATTTTTCAGATACTTAACAATTGAATCATCTATAACATATGGGTAACAATTATAAAAATGACCACAGGAAAATAACCCTGAAGGTGAACCGTGGCCACAGCAGATTACCCGATCATGTATTGTGATGTATTCCAGCAATTGAATTCTGTTTACACCACCCGAAATGACCGTTTTATCAGGTATGTTCTGATAAATTCCCTTTAAGAAAGCGGTCGATGGGTCTTTGGGATGAATGATAAGTGTCTTCATACCAGCTAAAATATAGCGAAAATGCCGGAAATGCGCTATAATCAGCGAGAAAGATCCGGAGATTCCTGGGCTTGAAAAATTATCCGGCAAAATTTATACGTTGCCAGATAACCTTTTTACCTTCCCGTCGCCCCGGGATCAAGTCACATCCGCGCAGATTTCTTATTACTGGTCAAAGAATTACCGTTTAACAGAAGATAGTCTCAGTTATTTGCCAGATAAATTGATCGATACCGGGGGTATCCGGGGGCTACCTTCCTCCCCCCCGAATCCCCCCTTAAATGATGTAAAAATTTAATCTATAAAACATGGAACAAACCCTTTTCAAATATCCAGCCCAGTTTGGTAAAAAATGGGAATACCCAATTTAAGAAAAAAATTTTGGGTCAAAAATTCGGGAAAATCAGAAATTTATTATTGATTATGTACTCCTAACAAAACCCAGCGATTTA
>JAEWQC010000219.1 GCA_023399355.1 Bacillota bacterium
AGGACATCGTTACCGGAGTCGTTACGCACGACAGGCCGGCAGTAGAAGATGGGGATAAAGTGCTGGGATGTTTCCTGAATACGCTGCCGCTTAGGGTGAAGGTGGAAACGGGCATAAGGAAGGCGGAGCTGCTGCAGGATGTGAAGACTGCTTTGAGGAACGCAAAGGCCAACGATCTTTTCCTGTCGGATATTGCCAACCTCATCGGAGAGAACAATATGGATGGAAACCCTCTATTTGACGTCATCTTTAATTTTATGGACTTTCACATTCTAAAAAGCGTGGAGGAATCCGGGAAGGTGGACAGGGTTGAAAACCTGCTGCAGATCCCGTCCAATGAAATGACCAACACACTGCTGGATATTGAAATATCCAAAACACTGGATTTTTTCTACTTGCAGGTCAAATATTCCCCCAGGTATTTCAGCGAGGAGGACATGGAAACGGCGGCGGATCTTTACGAAAGAATCCTTGGTGAGCTTGCATCTGATGAAGATGAACAGCTTGCCATTGAAGGACTGATGACGCCGGAAGAAAGGAAGAGTCTTGTTATAGATTTTAACGATACCCTGACAGAGGTTGCAAAAGATGCAACCCTGCATTCATTGTTCGAGGAACAGGCAGTAAAGACGCCGGACAACATTGCGCTGGTATCCGGCGACATGCAGCTAACCTACGGTGAACTGAATACAAGGTCGAACCGGCTTGCAAGGCTGCTCATGGACAGGGGAGTCAAAAACGGAGATAACGTGGGGCTTATTGCAGGACGAGGATTCGATATGATCACAGGGATGCTTGCAATACTGAAAAGCGGGGGAGCCTACATACCAATCGACCCGGAATATCCGGCAGCAAGGCAGGAGTATATTGCATCGAATTCAAGAGTGAAGGCACTGTTGGTCGATTCAGAATACGGTATTTGGAATGAAAAAGAGAACATAAAAGAATACATAAAAGAAAATGTAATGGAAGAGGTTGCCGTTACCTGTGAGATCAACATTCGTCGGGAGAATGTCATCCGGATCGATCATGAGGAAATGGAAAGGTATAGCGGAGAAAACGTAAACCTTGTGAAGGATCCGAAAGATCTGGCATATGTGATTTATACTTCAGGATCGACGGGCAATCCGAAAGGGGTCATGATCGAGCATCATTCGGCGGTGAACCTGATCTCCTGGGTGAACAGGCAATTTGAAGTTGGAGAAAGTGAAGCGTTGCTGTTCATCACCTCCATGTGCTTTGATCTTTCCGTGTATGATATATTCGGTATGCTGTCCTCAGGTGGCAGAGTGGTCATCGCGTGCAGGGAACAGGTCCAGAACCCCGCTGAACTGAAAAGACTCCTGGCAGATTTTCAAATCACATTCTGGGATTCCGTGCCGTCCACGATGAACTTCCTTGTAAATGATCTGGAGAGCGGGAATGATGCATATGTACAGAAGCAGATGAGACTGGTATTTATGAGCGGAGACTGGATACCGGTCAACCTGCCCGGGAGGCTTAAGAGATATTTCCCCGGAGCAAAGGTGATCTCTCTTGGGGGTGCGACGGAAGGCACGATCTGGTCCAACTGGTACCCGGTAACAACAGTAGGGGAAGACTGGGCCAGCATACCTTATGGAAGGCCTATTGCCAATAACAGATTCTACATCCTGGACAAGAACGGGAAGCCTGTACCAAAAGGAGTGGCTGGTGAGTTGTACATCGGAGGTGTGGGAGTTGCGAGAGGGTATATGAACGATGAAGCGAAGACGCGGGTCTCGTTTTTACGTGACCCGTTTGTGGAGTCGCCGCCGGATGCGATGATGTACAGGACGGGGGATCTTGGAAGGATGCTTCCGGACTGGAACATGGAATTCCTGGGCAGGAAGGACCATCAGGTAAAGATCAGGGGTTACAGGGTGGAACTTGGGGAAATAGAGAGCAAGCTGTTAAGACATCCCGCTGTGAGTGAGGCTATAGTTGCAGACCGGATGGATGCAGACGGCGGTAAATATCTGTGTGCGTATATTGTATGGGAGAAAGAACAGACGACGGCACAGATGAGAGAATTTCTGTTGAAGGAACTGCCGGATTACATGATTCCCACCTACTTTGTCGGGCTGGATGTCGTCCCTCTGACTGCAAACGGCAAGATTGACCGTAAGGCTCTGCCGGAGCCTCTGGAAAATTTAAAAAGTTCCGTGGTGTATGAAGCGCCGCAGAATGCTTCAGAAGAAAAGCTCGTGAGAATATGGGAGGAAGTGTTGGGCACCGGGAGAATAGGTGTCCATGATAACTTTTTCGACGTGGGCGGCTATTCGCTGAATGCATTGAAAATTGTTGAACGTGCAAGAAAGGAGCACCTGAACATATCCATAAATGAAATATTCAGGTACAGGACAATCCGGCAGATTCTTGTTAATACAACCAATGAGTGGAACGGTACCGGGACTGAAAACAACAGAATTACTTTCAGGGAGGACATGGTGGAAAATGGGAAGGTGTTAAAATATACCTGCCATAACGCAATGACAACATTTTTATTCAGATCCTTTATCCATGGCATCGTTTTATCGTATGACAAGCTGCTGCCATGGTATAACCAGCATTTTATCCAGCTCTGTTCCCAGACTGAAGAAGATGGAAGCGTGATTATTGACTATGCGGAATATGTGAGTGTCGATCCCAATGTAATCAAACAGGACAACTTTGGGTATGCGGAACTAAAAGATGTAATTGATATAGCAGGCTTCATCATTGATAGAATTAACAGGGAACAATATGCTATCGTTTGCATGGACGAATACTATCTGCCGGGGAAAAAACACTACCATAACAAGCATTTTGTCCATGAATCCCTTATATATGGGTATGACAATACTGCAAGAAAATTTATCGGTTTTGGGTTTAACAAGGATTGGTTTTTTGAAAGGCTTGTCTTTGGTTTCGACGAGGTGGCCAAAGCGTTTGAATCCGGTAAAAGTTATTATCTGGAGTCGGCGGACTATGCCGAAAATCAGGCGATCCAAACAGTTGCGCTGATAGGGAGCAATGAGGAGCACACCTTCGATATTGAAGTTTTCCTGAAGGAATTGATTGATTATGTATTATCAACGGGATATATCCGGAGGGCTACCGTTATGATCCGGAGCAAGGATATTTCTATTAGATATATTGGTGGGGAAAGACATCTGGGTGTACCATCCTATAGAATGAAATTCGGTTTGGCAGTCTATGAGGATATATTCTCTTCTTTTGAAAAATTTAAAGAAGGTACGATTAATTTCGATTACAGATTGTTTCATATGCTGGCAGAACATAAGAGGACGCTTCTGGAAAGATTGGAATATGTCGCTGAAAATTATCCTGCTGGGATGGCTATGAGTACCTTGATTGAACAGTACAAACAAATTGCGAATATGGCTGAAGGAATAAGAATAAAAGCATTTGAAGCAATTAATTCCACCCAGGTGACAAGTGAGGATATTGCTGGACTGCTCAATCAGGTCTTGGAAAAGATAAGCATAATTAGGGAAAAGGAAGAAGAAGTGCTTTTACAGGTATTGGATCTGTTGAAGAACATGGTTTCAAGCGGAGTTCTTGAGAGCAGGGCGTGCAGTGATATGAATCAATCGGTGCATCTGCTTGAAACAGATGCGAATGTAGCGGCATTGGAGCTTTTATCGGATATTGTGCAGGAAACTGTGAAAGAAACGGTTTCGGATCCAGCTATAAATATGTCAGATGAAATAGCTGCGGGTATACTACCGGAGGCTATGACAGAAGCGACAGTTGCCGGTATGGGATATCATCCGCCGACATCATGCAGCAACAGGAGATTTCCTGAATGCCGTGAGCTTGAAATTGTGATCCAACAGGATGTTACCGTCTATACTCATAGGGCGGTGCAGTTGTGCATGGTATTTGTCAATTCCAATCTGCGTCCTTGGTTTTACGAGCACTATATCAATATCTTTTCGCGAACTGACGAAAATGGGAGTCTTATATTGGATTATCTGGAACCTTTCGCGGTACACAGAGAGATGATACGTGAATACAGACTGGGTCCCGATATGATAGCAAAAGTGGATTTGATACCTTTTATTCTTGAAAAAATTAACCAGGGATACTATTTGTTTATACAAGCGGATGATTATTACCTCCCTGGGAAAGCATTCTATCATAAAAGACATTATATTATACCCACTTTGGTTTACGGCTATGACAATTTAAACCGTAAATTGCGATGCCTGGGGTTCGACCATAGTATGGGAGGAATGTTTACACAGATTGACTATGATTACGACACTTTTGAAGAAGCTTACAGGAAGGGCGTGCCTCAATACGGGAAACTGGCACCAACCTGCGTCAGAACGTCAGTTACCTTATATGAACGTCTGCAGTATGGGACACATGAAAAACCGTATCCATTCAGAATGAAAAAGTTTTTATGGGAACTGGGCAATTATCTTTCTTCCGAGGGCGATGAATCCATTGCCTATTTCTGGGGACTGCCGGGACAGTTCAGCTATGGGTTCAAAGTATACGACGACCTGATCAGACATCTTGGTAATTTTCTGCAGGGCAAGATGACTGCGGGCTATATTGAGATACATTTGTTATATGAGCATAAGAAATTGCTGGCTCAAAGATTCCAGTTCATTGTGGAGCAGTATAAGATTGAATGTAAAAAAGAGAGTGATCTTATGGATCTTCTGACAAAGTTTAGCGGGATTGTTGATCGGTTTAACCAGATCCGTATGAAATGTTTTGACATGGATTACAACTTACCTGTTTCCAGGGAAGAGCATTTGCTTGAAAAACTTGCAGTGACCGTAAAAGAAATCATTCAAGAGATTTCTACTGCTGCTGAAGAGGAATATGCCGTATTATCCGCCATTTATAACAAACTGGGTTCAATGGATTTGAAATAATACTGATATTCTATAAACCATTATGGATTGAGCCCGTCGGGATGCATTTTAATGTGTCCCATTCGGGTGAGTCTGAAGAAAATGCCAAGAAAATAAAAAAACAAAAAAAGTAAAATAGGCAAAACAATCAAAATAAGCAAAAAAGAAGATAGAAGAAGTAAAAAAGAAATAAAGAGAAGTAAAGAAAGTAAAAAAACAAAGAAAGCAAAAGAAATCGAAAACAAAGCAGTACAGCCGATGATATATGCCATATCACCGGCTGTACTGCTTTTCACAGTTATTTGGGGTGATAACAGGATTAAATTCGTATCGTCCGGGTTTAGCCCAGAATTGCCTTGAGGTCTGCGTCAGGTGTGGTAATCGGTTTTAAGCCGAATTTCTCGACTAGTACGCTCAATACATTGGAAGAGAAGAATGCAGGAATGGTCGGTCCCACATAAATGTTCTTAATGCCGAGGGCCAGCAGCGTAAGGAGAATACAAACCGCCTTCTGCTCATACCACGAGAGCACGAGTGTGAGAGGAAGTTCATTCACGCTGCAGCCGAATGCACCTGCAAGTGCCACTGCAACTTGAATTGCAGAATAGGCATCATTGCACTGGCCCATATCCATGATCCTGGGGAGTCCGCCGATTTCTCCAAGATCAAGATCATTGAAACGGAATTTTCCACAGGCAAGAGTCAGGATGATCGTGTCCTTCGGTGTCTTCTGTACAAATTCAGTGTAATAATTTCTTCCCGGTTTTGCGCCATCACATCCTCCAACAAGGAAGAAATGTTTGATCGCGCCGTCCCTGACAGCTTGAATGACCGTATCGGCTGTGCCAAGAACTGTATTGCGGGCGAAGCCCGTTGTCAATACGCTTCCGCCGTTAATGCCCGTGAAATGCATGCCCTCTGTGTATCCGCCAAGCTCCAGTGCCTTGCTGATAACAAGGGAGAAGTCTTTTAGGCCGCCGTTGTCAGGAATATGAACAAGTCCGGGGAAAGCTACAACGGAAGTTGTGAAGACTCTGTCCGAATAGGTCGCCTTTGGAGGCATCAGGCAGTTTGTCGTAAACAGGAAGGCGCCCGGTACATTTTCAAATTCCTTCTGCTGATTCTGCCACGCTGTACCGAAATTGCCCTTGAGCTGCGCATATTTCTTCAACTCGGGATATCCGTGTGCGGGAAGCATTTCGCCGTGTGTATAAATATTGACCCCTTTTCCTTCAGTCTGTTCAAGCAGTTGTTTCAGATCCAGCAAATCGTGCCCGCTTATGACGATGAAAGGTCCTTTTTCAACATGGGTCGTGACCTTTGCAGGCACAGGATGGCCGTATATTCCGGTATTGGCACTGTCCAACAGCGCCATGCATTGGAGGTTGATCCGGCCGAATTCCATCAGAAGGCTCAGCCATTCATCGACCTGATGGTCTTCCCCAAGTGCACACATACCTTTATAGAACCAGGAGGTCACTTCCGGATCTTCTTTTCCAAGGACGTAAGCATGCCAGGCATATGCAGCCATACCGCGCAGTCCCAGCAGCAATGTGGAACGCAGAGAAACAATATCGGTATCACCCGCCCAAAGCATGTCGGCTGTCAAGTCATCAGCTCCGCCAAGCATCCCCTTTTCTCTCCTTATTTGAGTTGTCATTTCATTTATTCTGTCAATATCAAAACTTACATTGGTTATCGTTGTAAAAAGTCCCTGCATCATCAACTCGTCAGCCTGTTTATCCGATTTTCCGGATTTTCCCATTGCTCTGGCGAGACCGATCAGGGCACAGGTAAGATTATCCTGGCCATTTGCCACTATTGCATTTTTCCCGCAAGCTCCCGCCTGTGTACAGCTTTTTCCACCTGCAGTCTGTTCGCACTGGAAACAAAACATATCACTCATTTTAAATCCTCCTCAGTTTCATTTTTACTATAAAGACGTTCTTTGTTATTTTGTTTTGCATCTTCATTGTAGTATAATAAGGTGGAACAATCGGTAACCAGGGTTACCAAAATATAAAGGTGGTAAATATGGACTTGATGCTTAACGGTGTCGTTAAGAACTGCATGCTGTTTGAAAATATGCCTGAAGAGGACCTGGCTAGCCTGCTTGGATGCCTTAAACCCAGAATCCGCAAGATTGCCAGAAATGATATCGCTAATTCGGAAGGAGACCCATTCGATGGAATCGGTATTGTATTATCAGGGCAAGCGGCTGTTGTAAAGGAAAATTCCTCGGGCAGCAGGACAATCCTGACCTTGCTGAGGCCGGGGGATCTTTTTGGCGAAATGGCAGCCTTCTCCGGAAACGGCAGATGGCCTGCGACTATAGTTGCGCAGTCGGCCTGCAGTATCATGTACATTCCCCCGGACAAAATTCTGGGGCAATGTGAAAATGCATGTACCGGGCATCGCAGGCTCATCATGAATATGCTTGGGATCCTTTCAAGGCGGGCAATGACACTGAGCCGGAAGCTTGAATATTTGTCGATTAAGAGTATGCGGGGAAGAATAGCGAGGTTCCTTGTCGAGCAATACAAAAAAAGCGGGCAGACTACATTCATGCTTGCGATGAACAGAAACGAACTGGCGGATTTCCTGAACGTATCGCGTCCTTCATTATCCAGAGAGCTTTGCCGGATGAGGGATGACGGCTTGTTGGATTTTCACAGGTCATCGCTGCAGCTGAAGGATCTTGATGCGCTTATTTCGGAAGCAGAATAACCGGCTGGCAATTTGTCCGTTCAAAAGCTTCGGCAAATGTTTTAGGTTGCTCCAATTGGCAAGTCAATCGACAGGTACAAGGTGCTGGTTTAAATGACAAGGCAAAAGATGTCACCTCAACTTCAAGTGGCGGGTACCGATTCGGTTTTAAAGCGGCGAGTATATTTCCAGCCCAGGATGCATGGGTGAGCAGCGTGCATAACTTGCGACTGGCTCCGTTGAAACATAGTAGCGTAAGAAAATGATTCAATAACCGAAAGATTTTCTTTGAACCTATGAGTTATAATAACAGGGGAGGAATTGACATATGATTTCGGAAGTAATAGAGAAAATGATTGTTTACTTTGAAGGGGATGCAAGAAGAATCAACCATGCATTAAAGGTATACGGCTTTGCGAAAACGATCGCGGGACAGGAGGAGATGCTGCAGGATGACAGGCAGATAACAGAGCTTGCGGCAGTACTGCATGATATTGGGATTAAAGAGTCCGAAAGAAAATACGGGTCGTCCGAAGCAAAGTATCAGGAGTTGGAAGGACCGCCTGTAGCCGCCGGCATTCTTGAGACGGTTAAAGCGGCGCCAGGGCTTATTCAGAGGGTGAGTTACCTGATCGGCAACCATCACACTTACGGTAAAATTGACAGGCTGGATTTTCAGATACTGGTTGAAGCAGACTTTATTGTAAATGCGTTTGAGGATCAAATAGAACCTGCTGCAATAAGAAAAATAGCGGAAAAGTATTTTAAAACAGTTACGGGAAGGAAAATCATTGAGAACATGTACCTGATGGGCAAGGGCTGAGAGAAGGCTTTTGTCCGACTTGAAAAAGGGAGGGCTATACTTGTTATGGAAAATCTGTGGTAACCGGATTGTGGAAGAGTTTGTTTACAGTTTGTTAACAAAAGCTACAAGGTTTCATAATAATTAGCTGATAAGATGTGTACATAAGCTTTTCATATACACTCCTTCAAAACTTCCGTTGTTAGAGCCCCGGGGATTCCCCGGGGCCTTTGAAATTTTCGCCCCTGATTATTTTTATTTTCCTGTATAATTGGGTATATAATTCTATAGCGAGGTTAAATATCTCCCACCTCTATAGGCTCTTTTGCCTCAGCAAAGAGCCTGGGTGGCAGGTACTAATCTTGTTTTCCGGCGGTGAGTATAGCTCCGCCCCGGATATATGGGTGACCAGCCTCGTTGAAACACAACAATAGTACAAAATTTCTTCAGGAAATTTTATACTTGGGTAAGAAAATGTTTTTACATTGGAAATTTTTTTTGGACCAATGCGTTATAAAACAGCAGTTAAATATAATTTAGAAGGAGAAAAAATATGGTATCGAAATCTCCAAGGGAATCTTTGGTTGAGATGACCGAACTTGTGCTTCCGAACGATACGAATATGCTTGGAAACCTGCTTGGCGGAAAACTGATGCATCTGGTTGACATAGCCGGTGCAATTGCGGCACAAAGGCACTGTAACCGGATTGTTGTTACCGCAGCTATAGACAGTGTTGAATTCAAGCATCCGATTAAAGCTGGTGCAATCATCATATTGAAAGCCAGAGTGACCTGGGTAGGCAGGACTTCCATGGAAGTGGCCGTAGATGTATTTTCAGAAAATTATCTGACAGGAGAAAGAAAGTTTACCAATAAAGCGTATCTTACTTTTGTCGCCGTGGATGAAGCCGGTAAACCCGTGGAGGTTTGCGGCCTGCTTGTAGAATCCGATGAGGAAAGGGACGAATATGAAGCCGCATCCAGCAGGCGCTGTGAGCGGCTTAAAAACAAGAGATAATTATCCCGGCGCTTTCCCGGCACATCCTATTGAACAGGGTCTGACATTCGGACGCCCCAAGCCCATAGGTAAAGCCCCGGGTAATGACGCATTTTTTAGAACTCTATTTTCCTGGGCGGGTTGCCGGAGAAATCGGAAATGACGGCGGTTCCGTGCTCGATGTAGAACACTTTGAAAATAGGGTTACTTGCGGATTTATACAGCTTTTTCACCAGCTCTGAGGAATTCAGGGCTTTCTCTTTCTTGTCGGACTCTTCGGTAAAAAGGACCTTCCCACTTAGGCGCAGCATTGTCATATCGCTGGCAGTTACCGCATATTCAACGTCCGGAACTTCATTAAGCTGTCGATATACATCTTTTGTGCTATTTGTGCAAAAATAGAATTTGTCGTCCTCCTCAAACATAAAACCGAATGCCCTGACTCTCGGTATTCCGTTATCAATTGTTGCCAGGTAGCCATATTGGCTGTTTTTCAAAAGCATTTTCACATCGTTCATTGTGTGGCCTCCATTAAATTTATTGAAGGTATTGTATCAATACCTATATTCTAATAAAATTATATGTGCAAGGGCGTTATTTCACAAGTACGCATATTTATATAACATAGTCATAAAAATGTGACTAATAGAAATGGAGGGCTTTGAGGTGGATATCGGAGAAGTAACCAAAAACTGCCCCATCTCAGTAACACAAAACGTTCTGATGGGGAAATGGAAACTGGCGATTTTATGGATCATCAGTCTGCAAACCAGAAGATTTAATGAGCTTCAAAGACTTATGCCGAACATAACCAGAGGTGTGCTGACGCAGCAACTCCGGGAGCTGGAAAGGGACAGTCTTGTGCACAGGGAGGTCTACCGGGAGATCCCGCCGAAGGTGGAATATTCACTGACTGAAATAGGAAGCAGCTTTATTCCTGTAATGATGCAAATCATGGAGTGGGGCGCAGGATATGTCAAAAAGACTGCAAACTGCAACATGGACATTTGCATATCGAATAAGTTTTCCTGCCAGAGGTGCTTTGAGTTGATTAAAGCGACAAAAGATAAAGATAGGCGCAGCATATTATAACGCAATAAATATAATGCAGGTGCAATACAAGGGCAGCGGCGGGATGAGTGCATCACTGATTCACCATAAATATATCTGACTGATAAATTGGAATTGGGTAATTTGTCAACTGCCTATTATGTCTGGTATCTTTGATAAACTTGTCGCTACTCGATTCCTTCCCATTCATTTGTTTCGCTATTTTTTTGGAGCTTCAACTTGTATTCACCATTTTTACTGTAAAAATAAATTTCATTGCAGGCTGTGTGTAATTTTACTTGAAATTCGTTTTTAGCACCAATATTGCTATTTAAACCGTATGTTGAATAAAAGGTAATAAGCTTTTTATTTCCGTCTTCACTCGCTTTATACGTTCTTATTAGATCCATGCTTTGGAATTAAAGCAAGAATATTACGAACATATGTTTGATATTTTTTATGTAGCATGATACAATAAAAGAGAGAATTGATTTGAACATAATGTGTCCGAGGTGGTTTGATGGAGTTGATGGACAAGCTCAAGGTGCTGGCAGACAGCGCAAAATATGATGTTTCCTGTGTTTCCAGCGGAAGTTCGCGAAAAAATACTCCGGGCGGCATTGGTAGCAGCTTTAGTGCAGGTATTTGCCATTCTTTTACCGCCGATGGACGCTGCGTATCACTGTTGAAGATTTTAATGTCGAACCATTGCATTTATGATTGTGCCTATTGCGTAAACAGAGTCTCAAATGATATTCCCAGAGCTGCCTTTTCACCTGAGGAAATTGCCAGCCTCACCATCAATTTTTACAGAAGGAATTATATAGAGGGCCTGTTTCTGAGCTCGGCTGTAGTCAAGTCGCCCGATCATACGATGGAACTGATTATTCGTGCGGTTCGCCTGCTGAGGGAGCAATACCGGTTTAACGGATACATTCACATCAAGGCCATACCCGGAGCTGACAATGCACTGATTGAAAAGGCAGGCGGCTATGTGGACAGAATGAGTGTCAATATTGAACTCCCGACCAGTGATGGACTAAAACTGCTTGCTCCGCAAAAGAAAAAAGAAGCAATACTTGGCCCGATGGGACTTATCAGCAACAGGATCAATGAAACCAGTGACAGCAGGAAACACTTCAGAAGCACACCGCAATTCGTACCGGCCGGGCAGAGTACACAATTGATTGTGGGAGCGACAGATGACCATGATCTTGGCATTCTCAAGCTTTCTGAAGGTTTGTACAAGCGCTTTGGCATGAGAAGGGTCTTCTATTCCGCCTATGTGCCTGTGTCAAACCATCCAGCTCTTCCAAAGGCCGTAAAGCCTCCTTTGCTCAGGGAACACAGAATATATCAGGCAGACTGGCTGCTGAGGTTCTATGGCTTCAAGGCGGATGAGCTGCTGGATGCCACGCATAAGGATTTCGACACCCAATTGGATCCGAAGTGCGACTGGGCGCTTCGCAATTTGCAGCAGTTCCCTGTTGAGGTGAATAAGGCAGACTATTTTGTGCTTCTTCGCGTGCCGGGCATCGGCGTCCGTTCGGCGCAAAGGATCGTAAGCGCAAGGATTGCCCAGACCTTGGATTTCCAGGATATAAAGAAGCTTGGAGTCGTATTGAAACGTGCCAGATTTTTTATAACCTGCAAAGGGAAATATATTGACAGGCTGGATGCCGGAGAATCCTTCATCAGGATGAACATGCTTGCGGACAGAAGCAAGCTTCCGTCAGTAGATACCGGTTATACACAAGTGAGTTTTTTTCCGCCGGCGCCCTCGCCGCTGCAGCTCATGGAAGCTGAGTGGAAAATGGCGAAGCTGCCGGAAAGAGCGGACGCCGACAGGAGCGGCATTCTTCTGTTGCCTACTCCGGAAGACACCCAAGCAAGTATAACAGGAGAATTATGATGCTGACTTATGTATATGACGGCAGCTTTGAGGGATTGCTCACAGCCATATTTGAAGCATATTACCGAAGGGAGTCACCCGATTCCATTCTGCCGGAACAGGGACTGCAGCAGGATATTCTGGCACAGTACACCCATATCGATACTGATCCTGTAAAATCGGATAGGGTCTATGAATCCATCTGGAGTAAGATTTCACAGGAAGCCTTGAAAAATATCTACACGATCTATCTTTCCGGGGAACCTGAGGCTGGAACCATTATATACCGTTATCTCCGACTTGGATGGAAGATGGGCAGGAATGTCGACCTGAACCTTGCCGACGATACGATATTCAAAGTGATGGACATCAACCGAAAAGTGGGGTTCGAGGTTCACAGACTCATGGGCTTTATACGCTTCCGTCAGGTCGAGGGAGGAATTTATTACGCTTCGGTCAGTCCCGACTACAACGTGGTGGAATTGTTAGCCCCACATTTCGCAGAGCGCCTGTCGGATCAGAAATGGATCATACATGATGTCAAGAGGGAGCTTGCGGTACTGTTCAATATGGGAAAATGGATCGTGACCGACTTTTCTGTTGACGACATACCGAAGGAGACCTCTGAGGAAAAACAAGTCAAAAAGCTGTGGAAGGAATTTTTCAACACACTGGCGATTCCAAGCCGTACCAATTCAAAATTGCAGAGACAGCTGATGCCGCGGCGATACTGGGAGCACCTCCCGGAAAAATGGTAGAGGATCGGAACCGTTAGGCTTGATGGATGTAAAACACGATGGAGTAGAACTTGATTGAGATATAACTGGACGTATTTAGACGATGCAGAAAAATCAGATGCAGTAAAGTCATGTGCAGTAAGATCAGATGCAGTAAAGTCAGATGCAGAAAAGTCAGATGCAGTAAAGTCAGGTGCAGTAAAGTCAGATGCAGTAAAGTCAGATGCAGTAAAGTCAGGTGCAGTAAAATCAGATGCAGTAAACCAGACACAGCAAAAACCGATGGATGCTGATTGACTAAAACATCTTTTTTCTGGCCAGTATCGCAGCAGAAATGATGGAAAGAGCCGATGCGATCCCGAGTACGAGCACGAAAGCGTGCCGGTATTCTGCAAGGCCGACCGGCATCGGAACGTTCATGCCGAAGAAGCTTGCAACCATCGTCGGTATAGCCATGACAATGGTTACTGAAGCGAGGAATTTCATAACAATGCTCACATTGTTGGAGATGACTGAAGCGTAAGCGCCCATGATACCTGTGAGGATGCTGCTGTATATGTTGGCCATTTCAATAGCCTGCTTGTTTTCTATGATGACATCTTCAAGCAGATCCGTATCATCGGGGTACTTCTTGATCCCGTCATGCTTCAGCAGTTTTTCGAGAACAACCTCGTTCGCTTTTAATGAAGTAGAAAAATAAACAAGCGATTTCTCAAGCTTCAGAAGCTGGATCAACTCTTTGTTTTTCATGGATTTGTGCAGGTCGCGTTCTATCCTGCTGCTTGCTTTGTCGATGTATTTGAGGTATTGCAGATATTGAACCGCATTTCTGTATAAGATCTGAAAAACAAAACGTGTCTTAAACTGTGTCAAAAAGGATTTTACCCTCTTTTTCTCAAAATCCTTAGTTATGGTGTTTTCCTTCAGGCACACCGTTACAATGGTTTCTTTGAGAAGAATGATGCCCAGTGGTATGGTGGAATACAGGTTGCTGTTGCCGTCCTTGTCAATGACAGGAACGTCAACGAGTATAAGGAACTGATCGTTGTCGTGCTCGATTCTGGCGCGTTCCTCTTCGTCCAACGCAGCTCGCAGGTACTCATTGTCAATCGGCAATGCAGCAGCGACACGTGACAGTTCTTCCTCGTCTGGGTTCACCAGGTTGACCCATATTCCTTCTTCATAATGATCAAGAGAAATTAGTTCATCGTTGATTGATTTAAATATATTAAGCATAAGGGTGACCTCCTGCAGGAAAAATCGTCAGGTATAATAGTCTCAGTGGCATCAAGCCGACTCGGGGTGCAATTCCATTGTGAACCCGCCTATAGGTCTATTCTCCGGGCCCGCATATGACGAAGTTCTCCGAACTCGTCTACTTTGGTGCAATTCTCCAAGCTCCGCCTAAAGTGCAATTCTCCGGGCCCGCATATGACGAAGTTCTCCGAACTCGTCTACTTTGGAGTAATTCTGCAAGCTCCGCCTATATGGCGAAATTCTCCGAACTCACCTGGCGGATTGTTTTACAAATGCCCTAAATTGAACACCCCTCCGATATAAATGAAGGGGTGTGTACAGGTATCTGCCTTGTTTAATTATACAGGCTCGGCAATACAATTACAATAAAATTCAACACCCGGTTGCAGGTGCTTGTGTCTGAATGATTGTACAGTTTTTGTCATTCCTCCTCATATTCCGAAATTTCCACCAGTTCTTCATAAAGCTTCTCAACTTCTTCGTACTCTTCGTACTGC
>JAEWQC010000270.1 GCA_023399355.1 Bacillota bacterium
ACCAGAAACCAAACCGTTGTTGGAGATATGTGTATATGGAGGTTAGCTGAAGCCGGTAATAAAGGGGCAAAAGAATGTTGGCGATAACCAGATATCCGAAAAAATAACCCAGCACCACCATAAAGTAAGAGAACTGACTTGTGCCTACCCACCCGGGTACTGACATAAAGGTAACACCCGACATGGACGCACCTATCATTCCGTAAGCTACAACGAACCATGGAGATTGACGGTTGCCAATATAAAATCCTTCAGAATTGGCCTTTCGGGCTGTGTACCAGGTAATAAGGAAGAGAATGGTAGTATAGGCCAGAAAACAAAATAACAGGGTTGCAGGTGTCACGGGTGGTTTTTGTGCAAATTTAGCATTTATCTTTACTGCCGGATAATTTATTTGAAATGGTAAATCTGTTAAGGAAGGTGGTTAGGTTTTTACCTGAAGGCAAGATACTTTTAGCAGGAGTTTTTATGACCTTTGTGTTTGCTGTTGCAGGGTCGCCGACGGACAGTCTTGCAAAAAAGTTAAGTATACATAGTGATGAAAGGGAAAAGCTATCAGTTCTGGGTGAGATAGTGTCATCCTACTGGAAGGTATCGCCTGATAGCAGTATAAAATATGGCCTTATAGCTGTCGAAACAGCGGCTCAGCTTGGAGATGAAAGTTTAAAGGCTGATGCCCTCTCTAATTTAGGTGTCGCATATTTCTATGCTAATTCGTTCGACAATTCATTGAAGTATTTATTTGAAGCTCTTAAAATAAGAGAAACGGGTGGTGATACTTATAAGATCGGGACCACTCTCAACAGTATTGGTAATGTATTTTATGCATTGGGTGATAATCTAAAAGCACTTGACCATTACAACCGGTCGCTTAAGCTGGTACGCAGCTCGGGGAATAAAAAAATGGAAGCATCCATTCTTACAAACCTGGGTAGTTTACTGGCATCAATGGGTGAAGATTCAAAAGCATTTGAAAACCTCAATTTGTCAATTCAATTACTTGAGCAATTGAAAGATTCGGTGGGCATAAGTAGTGCACTTAATAATCTGTCGCTGGTATATAGGGAAAAGGGGCTTTACAGCAAAGCAATCAATTCAGATGAAAGGGCACTTCAAATAGTGACGAATATGAAGCGCAAATGGGATATGGCTTACATATCGAATACTCTGGGAGAAACTTATCTCATAATGAAGAATTATCAGATGGCTGAAAAGTACTTCACCAGGGCACTTACTTCATCAGAAGAACTGGGGTCGCAGGATGTAAGGCTGTTTTCTTACCGGTCACTTACAAGATACTATAGTGCAATTGGAGAATATGCAAAGTTTGACAACTACTTTCAGAAATACGAAGCTTTGAAGGATAGTATATTTACGACAGAGAACACGCAATCGCTGGCTGAGATGCAGGTAAAATATCAGACAGAGCATCAGGCAAAGGAAAATGCGATACAGAAACTTCAGATCGCGAAGGAACGGGATTTAAGGAACTCTTTTATTTTTATTTCAATATTGGTTTTGATCGCGGTAGTCATTTTATTTATCAGATACCGCAATAAGAAGCGAAAGAATGAGGAATTAGAAAAAATAGTGCTGATGCGTACGCGTGATCTCAGCGAGAGGGAGGAACGCTACAGGAAACTTATCAGTGCTTCGCCTGATGCTGTGATAGAAGCAGATATCAATGGCTTTATAACTTTTGCCAGTCAACAGAGCCGGCAATTATTCCGTACGGACAAAGAGGAGAATTTGTGGGGAGCAAGGCTCGAAGAACTGATAGCTGGGTCTGATGCCGATCGGTTTAAAAAACATTTTCAGAATATTGGAAATCCGGGAAGTGATGAAGATGCCCAGTTTGTAATGGTGAGAAAAGATGGGAGTACTTTCTCAGGTGAAGTAAAACTGGCATTGATTTATGGTGTAGACGGGACAACAACCGGAATAATTGCCCTGATCAGAAATATAACTGAAAGGAAACAAGTAGAACAGAGAATATTACGGAACACAATTGAAACAGAAGAAAGAGAGAGGGCCAGATTTTCTGAAGATCTGCACGACGGTTTAGGACCATTGCTATCAACAGTTAAAATCCATCTTGAATTGATATCTGCCAGGAAAGGAAATCCTGAAGAACAGGAGAAATTTATTCAGATGACAGATGAACTCCTGCAGGAGTCAATAAGAAGTACCCGAGAGATTGCTAACAACCTTACACCTAATCTATTAAATGATTTTGGTTTGCTTGAAGCCCTGTCAGTATATATCGACAAGATCAATATGACAAATACAATCCATATTGATTATAAAACGGGCAATGATATCATTCGTCTCATGCCTCCTGTAGAAACTGCTTTATACCGTGTACTTTGCGAACTGATTAATAATACGCTTAAACATGCTTCAGCGACTCAGATTTCAATTGAAATAAACTGCATCTATGATGAACTGGAAATTACTTATAAAGATAATGGAATTGGTTTTGATGTCCAGAAAATGCTGACATACAAGACGAAAGGCCTGGGACTTTCGAATATAATCAGCAGAATGAGGTCAGTTAACGGCACATGTACTTTTATATCTGAACCCGGTAAAAATTTCACTTGCTTACTTAAGGTAAAAGTTCCGATGCCAACACAAGTAATAACACAATAAAAAATGAATATTTATTCTATAATTATAGCAGACGATCATTCTATTTTCCTGAAAGGGCTGGCATTGATGCTTAATGAGGTAAACGAATTTAAAGTCATTGGAGAAGCTTCGAATGGGGAAGAGTTAGTGGAGCTTCTTAAGAACTCAAAACCTGATGTTGTAATTACTGATATTAAAATGCCCGTAATGAATGGAATTGAAGCGACTAAAATTGCGCTTCAGCTACATCCTGAATTGAATGTTATTGCTCTTACTATGTTTGGCGAACACAAATATTTAAACATGATGGCCGAGGCCGGAGCCAAAGGTTTCCTTCAGAAAAATGTTAATCGTGAAGAACTGGTAATGGCGGTAAAAGCTGTTTGTGCCGGAAATACTTATTTTTCGGCAGAGATCAGAAACGATCTGGCCTATGGGTCAGGAGCAAAAGATAAATCAGTGTACATCGAAGAGATCAATGAGTATTTTACTCCCAGAGAGCTTAAGGTTTTGAGTTTAATTGCCCGAGGATTGACAACACAGGAAATAGCCGCTGAAATGTTTATCAGCCCGAGGACTGTTGAAGGACACAGGGCGAATCTTATCAGTAAAACAGGGACCAAAAATGTGGTTGACCTTGCTTTATATGCAATCAGGAATCACTTGGTTGCAATAGAATAAAGTTTAATCCGGGATTTTCATTCACGTATTTTTACGCTATTTTGACACAGTTTGTGACTGTAGATTTGCAGTCATAAATTTTTTAGTCATGTCGAAAGTATTAATAGTTGACGATCATGCAGCTTTTCTCAAAGGCCTGAAGTTAATGGTGAAGGAAATTGCGGAGGTGGAAGTGGTGGAAGAAGCAGGTTCAGGAGAAACATTTCTTAAAACACTTGAAATTGTGAACCCCGATCTTGTTTTCATGGATATCAGAATGTCGGGTATATCAGGACTTGAAGCTTCCCGTAAAGCATTAAAAATCAATCCTGAATTGAAGATCATTATTCTTACTATGTACGGTGAGTTTAAATATCTTGAAGAAGCCATGACTACAGGTGTAAGAGGCTTTCTCCTTAAACCGCCTACACTGCAACAAATTAAAGAAGCCTATTCTAGGGTAATCAGCGGGGGTGTTTATTTCCCGGATTTTACTAAAAATCACGTATAAATACTCTTTCTTGAGGGTATTCATGAATATTACATTTGCCTTTACTCAAAACAACAAACATAAAAGTTATATGGAAAATAAATCTACTTTCAAAATCCGATGGTATAATGGGATGTTAAATCTGGCATTAACCTCATTAATAGTGCTGATGTGGAATACTTCTTTCGCTCAGTTCTTTACTAAAATTGAATCTGGTACACTGGTGGAGAGTGGCAGAAAAACTTATTCTGCCTCCTGGGGAGATTATAATAATGATGGCTTTGATGACATTGTAATAGTTGATAACGACGTTCTGCATACTACATTGTTTAAGAATAATACTGACGGAACCTTCTCTCCTGACACCAACAATGTGATTTACAACACCATGGGGCCTTCAATTGCTTCGGTTTGGGGTGACTATAACAATGATGGGAATCTGGATTTGTATATATGCAATACACGCAATCAGGGTGGAGAATCAGCAAAAAACTTTCTTTACAGAAATGATGGTAATGGGGTGTTTACCCGCATCATGGAAGGTGAAATAGTTAATGATACAACATGGTCACTTGGCGCTGCCTGGGCTGATTATGACAATGATGGCTATCTTGACCTATATGTAGCCAATTTTCTGGAACCTAATAATTTATACCATAATAACGGTGATGGCACATTCACCAAAATAACTGAAGGGGAGATTGTTACTGATAATTTCCGTACATATGCCGCTGCATGGAGTGATTATAATAATGATGGTTTTATGGACCTTTTCGTTGTGAACTATTTCTATACTTTACCCGAAGAAAACGATTGCTTTTATGAAAATAATGGCGATGGAAGTTTCACCAAAAAAGATTTGCTTATTACTCAGGATGCTGCTGCCACTCAGGGAGCTTCTTGGGGAGATTTTAATAATGATGGTTTCATGGATTTATTTGTCACGGTGAATAATCTGGCTTCAGTGAAACACAATTTTCTATACGAGAATGACGGGATGGGTAATTTTACCCTACATTCATCCGCTCCTTCAACTGATTCGGGAAATTCGTTTGGTTCTGCATGGCTTGATTTTAATAATGATGGTCACCTTGACCTTACGGTTTCGAACAATGGTTCCACAGCCAATCGTCTTAATTTCCTTTACCTGAATAATGGTGATGATACTTTTACAAATCAGAATACCGACGATGTAACACTCATTCCTATGCGTGATTTCTGTTCAACAGTCGCTGATTATAATCATGATGGTTATCCTGATATTTTTACTCCCTCCTATTCATTGACTATCGTTCATGGCTTATACCAGAATAATGGCGGATCGAACAATTACATCAGTCTGAGACTTGAAGGTGTGGAGTCGAATAAGTCAGCCATTGGTGCCAGGATCAGGTGTTATGCAAACGGAATTGCTCAGACAAGAGAAGTGTCATCCAATTCAGGCCAGTACTGCAGTAGCAGTTTTATGCAGATTTTCGGTCTTGGTGGTGCCACTACAGTAGATAGCATTACTATTCAATGGCCTTCAGGTATCCATCAGGTCATTGTTAATCCTGAAATCAATACCATTCATAACATAATTGAATCAACTATCAGTAGTGCTGTCAATATTGAAAAGTTGAGTCTTAAGCTATACCCCAATCCTGCAAATGGTAATGATTATGTTTCGATTGATATTCCAGAGAGTGGCATTTGTAAACTTGAAATTATTGATTACTCAGGTAAAATCGTAATGGCACGGACCCTGAATTCAACAGGAGGGCATACAGAAAAAATAAATATTGAGAATGTCTCAGCAGGATTTTATATGGTGAGAGCATATAATGCAGGGCAAGTAAAATTAGGGAAGCTTGTAATTTCTGAATAGAAAACTAATTTGCTAAAGTTTGAATTGATTAAATCCTATGATTACTTAATTTCGAATAGTAATTCGAAAAATGAAAGCAGGGCTGACAAGCCCTGCTTTTTTATTCATCTTATTCTTTTATAAATTTTCTTACTCCCGACAATTGTTCTGACTGCACCTGCATAATATAAAGCCCTTTAGGGAATGTGCTGCAATCAATTGTGCACTCTCCGGTGGAATTAATTGTATATGTGTTAACTAACTGACCGGCTGAATTGAAACACTTGATTATTCTAATGATTGTCTGACTATCGGTCTTAACTCTTATCAGATTACCTGCCGGATTTGGAAATAATGAGAATGTTAATTCAGGTGACTGACCTGATGACATATCAGCAATTCCTGTATCAATTACAGATGTGCTCTTAGCGGCAGTGTATTCAATGTGAAGCAGGGCTGCCTGTGATGACGACCCTTCATAACTTTCCGCCACTCTTTTATTCGTGCCGGTTATGATAAAAGTTAGCCCTCCTGTTGACTGAAAGTCGGTTCTGTTTACTATTTCCTGAACAATTGCTTTTAGGTCAGGTGTTTGTTGTGCTACACCTGAAACACCTGCTTTGTTCCATCCGGCCGGTATCCAATTAACGAAACCGGTTGTCTTTAGTCGCTGGGAGATATTGAAGGAAGTATTTGCGAACGTAAGTGAATTACCCGAAGCCTCGCCTTGTATCTTGAGGTTGCAATTTGCCGTTGATTTTTCATCTACAGTGAATTGTATATAGGCCTTTGTGATTGTTGCACCCTGGGGAATGCCTGTATTATTGAAACGAAGCCCCACGACCTGATTACCTGTCGTCTTTGTATCATATACAAGTTCGAGATCATCGTCATTTACTTTAACACTGCCTGATTTTCCTTCTTCAGCATCATCAGAACCTGCAGAGATGCGTTTATTTGCAATTACGACGCTTGGAGATGATACTGAAATATTTACAGTGGCAGAAGTGGCTGATAAGCCAAGATTATCAATAGCCTTACAGGTCAGAGTGTAATTGCCATTCTGGATATTTGTCCAGTTAAATTCATATGGAGCTGCGTAATCCTCTCCTAATTTATTTGTTCCTGAATAGAACTCAACCTTATTGACAGATCCGTCTGTATCCGATGCTGTGGCTGTGATCAATACATTTGCTCCCGTGGAGAAATTGGCACCATTGAAGGGTGATGTGATTTCTACCAAAGGGGCTTGGTTTGCAGGAGCTGTAATAAAAACCGGAGATGATATAGCTTCATCCCCATCGGCCTGTGTGACCTTTACATAAAAATAATCGCCGTTTGCTGAATTAAGATTGTAGGTAAACACTGGCGCAGCACTGTAAATAAACCATGAATTAATGATACTTCCGTTTTTAATGAGCTGAATAAGGGTAAAGATTTCATTTTCAGCATCAGAGGCAGAAATAATAACATCAGAATTACCGGCAGGGATAGAAGAACCCATTTCTGATCCATTGATTTTAAATGACAATGCGAGGTTTTTATCAATTGTTGAATAGAATCTGCGCGCAATGATAGCATTCATTATTTCTGCCCGAGTATTGGCAGGAGCCAATACAGCCATCCTCATGTCGGTAGTTGTTCCCCAGGTTGCAGAATGATTATCATCACTGCCTGATGCCCCAATTTTCCAGCCTCTGGTGAGGGCTTCGTCGTAATAACCTTTATTTCCATCATTTGAGAAAAACCCGTCATTGTAATAGTAGGTGCTAAATCCACTATGGTCATTCCATAGTTCTATTCCCACGAATTTATCAGATGGCGTATCGGTAAAATGATCAAATTCGGTATAAGCCAGATTATCCCATCCGGGGTGATTAAAGAAAGCAACACCATTTCTGCTGTTAATCCAGGAAAGCAGTGAATTGAAACTTCCAACTATAGGATAGCCACAATAGTCTTCAGTATTTATAACTGCCACATGGCCATAGCTCCAGAAGCTCGACCATTCAAATCCATAGAAAGTAGTGTAAACTCCTTCCTGGTTAGAATTATTAGCCGCGGCTTTTACAGTATTCCATTCCGTGGAAGATAGCAGTTCACCATGTTCCGCTAATCCAAAAAAGTCAAGTTGACCATTGTCGCGGGCATACTGATATGCCTGAGCCGGAGTGCCCTCTCCGTCAGAAAAACCTGTATGGTTGTGAAGACTTCCATAATACACGCTGTAGCCTCCGATGGCTATTTGTGCGAATGAGTTTACCGAAATTAGAAGGAGAATAACACCTCCTGAAAGCAGAATGTGAATAAACTTTCTCATATATTGAATTTTAAAAAATCCAGTACAAAAACATTCTAATCTGCTATGCTATGAATTGGCGTGAATTTGACCAGCCCGAGAAGCGAAAGGGGGGAAGGAAATAGGTGATATAAATTTATGAAAAAAATGGGCGCAATACAAGAAAAATGGAAATAAAAAAGCCGCTGTTCGCGGCTTCTTTTTGCTCCCCCTGCTGGACTTGAACCAGCGACCCTCTGATTAACAGTCAGATGCTCTAACCAACTGAGCTAAGGAGGAGTGTTATTCCCTCGAAAGGGACTGCAAAATTAATGGTTTATTCTAAATAAAC
>JAEWQC010000223.1 GCA_023399355.1 Bacillota bacterium
ACTGCCGTATTGTCCGGCGTTCTTTCCGCCTGCTCGCGGAACAGCATATCAATGGTCTTGTCCGTGGGATATTGTGCGTGTGTATCGTTATATTCATAAAGGAGCCTGTCCTTTTCTTCTTCAGCGAGTATTTCAATCTTTGACAGTTCAATGTCCGGATTCATTACGACCGCCTCAAGCACACGGAAGAAATGGCTGCAAATCTGTTCCATCATCGCCTGATCATACAGCGATACATCGTATTCCGCCTTAAGCCCCAGTGTTTTTTCTGTCAGGGCAAATTGGAATACAACATCCGTGTATACATTCATTAGGCTTTTCATCTCATGGATCTGCTCGAGCAGCACGATGGTCCGGATATGAGGACTTAATTCGCCTCTGACCTTTTCCGGCTTCAATATTTTCACAAGCTCATCAAAAGTCAGACCGGAATGCTCCTCCGCTTCCATTACCATACGTTTTACTTCCATCAGCAAATCTTTGAATGTAGTGCTTTCATTTATCGTATTTCTCAGAAGCAGAGGTCCCCTGTTCACTTCAGTTGCCGGCAGGTATTCCGGTACGGTTTCGGTTGAAACTCCAGCCCGGGATCCCTGCTCATTCCTGAACGCCGGCATCCCCATGATGATGTCCTTGTTTCCTGTATACCTGTAAAGCAAATATTCCATGGCTGCTGCAAGGATCATATATATTCCGTATTCCGATTCCCGTGCCATTGAAACAAGCCTCTCACAGCCTTCTCCGGACCAATCGCGGAATACCGTCGGCCTGCCGATCGGGTTCGGCCTGCTTTCGCCGGGCATAATTGGGAATGCGCTCATGACAAGTTCCCCCTGCAGCTTGTTCATCCAGTACTTATATTCATTTCTTTGTTCGTTTCCAAAAGATATACTGTCTTGCAGATTTGTGTTCATTATGCAACCTCCCCTTATTATCCTGGCATCCGTTTCTATGAATACACGACTCTGAAGCGTACAGTGGATGAAATCTTTCTGTTCAAGCAGTAAAATCAGCTCTTTAACTGCAACAAAGACAAGGCTTGCACCCTATAGCAATAACTTCTTTAATCACTGCACAGACAGGGTACTCCCGATTCCGCCACCCAACTGCCCGGACGAGACCCGCAAGACACATCCCCGGTCTTTACCGGCAACGGTATGTAATACCGGTATTCTATTATTTCAAATCCATGGATTTCAATTTATTATAAATTGAAGAAAGTGCAGTATACTCTTCCCCTGCGGCGGAACGAATCTCTCCAATAATTTCTTTTACAGCCGTCAGGAATTTTTCAAGCACATCCTCTTCCTTGGAATCAGGAAGGTTGTAATACATGTCAAAGCACTTCAGTCTGATCTGATTGAATCGTTCAACAACCAAGTCGAACTTATCAAGTAAATCTGCCAATTCGACTTCCTTTTCCCTGTCGATATGGTAATACTCCACAATGAATCGGAATCTCTGCGCCAACAATTTTTTATGCTCATACAACAGATGAATTTCTATATATCTGACAGTGATTTTACCCTGCATGGAATTCTCAAGATGACTGATCAAATCGTCATATATTTTGAAGCCATACTTATAAGGGGTTGGCAATGGTGCCCCCCAGAAATAGAGTATGGTATCGTCTCCTTCGGAAGAAACGCAATTCCCCAGTTGGGCTAAAAACCTTTTCATACTGAAAGGATAAGGTTTTTCTTCTTTCACATCCAAGATCTGCTCGTATAGGGTCACTGACGATCTGATACAATCAGGCCACATTTTCTCTTCCTTATACCTTTGCACACCCTGCTGGTATGCTTCAACAAAATCATCATAATTAAAAAGCATTTCCGTAAAAATCCCCCCGGCATTACGATCATACCCCAGGCAAAACAATTTTCGGGTAGTATTATCATATCCGTAAACCAGGATAGGCCCAATGTAATGGGTTCCCTGATAAGCTGGTTTCCCGGGCAGGTAATACTCATCCACATATATGAATGCATACAATCCCTCATTAATCTTTTCAACGAGAAACGGTAGAAAACCCATACTGGCAATTATGTCGGAACTCAGTCTGTATTCACGGAGTACATCCCTATGTACCAGAAAAGGTTCCAGAAAGTCCAGTACAAGCTGCCCGTTTTTTGCGGTGCGTGAGAAAATATTGATATAATGTTCGTGATACCAGGGAATCATATTGGGGTTGGCAAATATCATGCATAAATGCACGGCTCTATGTGTATACACTGTTATATCCCTCTGAACAACTATATCCAGCACACGGCGGTCGGGGAGCCTCTGCTGCGCAATGCCGGCTGCTGCTTCCTCCATTGCAGCTCCGATAGCATCTGCCGCCTTTTCTACCTCTTTTTTATCAGAGATACCCGATGCCGGATCCGATACCATTTCCACTGTTGTTTCCACTGCCGGTCCAGAAGCCGTCGTATTCTCATCCTTTTCAGCTTCATGCAGCAGTTGATCCATACCGCCTGACACCCGGCTCTCAAGAATTCCCCTTATTGACCTGTACCTGAATATTTCAGGTATTGTTATTACGACATTACGCTTTTTTGCTTCCGCTGTAATCTTCAGCGCTTTGAGTGAATCTCCTCCCAGCACAAAAAACTCGTCATCCACCCCTACTCTCTCTACATCCAGTTCCTCGCTCCATATGTCTGCCAGTTCTTTTTCCAGTTCATTTCCTGGGGCTGTATACTTAACACCGGTGTTGATATTATCCATGGGATCCGGTAGTGATTTACGGTCCATTTTCCCATTTGCAGTCAAAGGGATAGCGTCAATGCCGATAAAGTACGACGGGATCATGTAATCCGGAAGTTCCTTCAACAGAAAATCTCTCATCTGCACTGCCGTCTGCTCTTCTTCCCATACGATATACGCGCACAGGTATTTTCCGCCGTCTGCACCTGTCCTGTCTGCAACTACAACTTCCCTTACCGCGGGGTGTCTCAGCAGCTTGCTCTCTATTTCCCCGAGTTCCACCCTGTAGCCCCTTATCTTTACCTGGTAGTCCTTGCGGCCCAGGAATTCCATATTCCAGTCCGGAAGCATCCTGCCAAGGTCTCCCGTCCGGTACATCATGGCATCCGGCGAATCGGGGAACGGGTCGCGCATAAACGAGGCCTTCGTCTTCGTTTCATCATTCATATACCCTCGCGCAACACCTGCTCCTCCAATGTACAGCTCACCCGCCACCCCCTTGGGTACGGGCTTGAGTTTCTTATCCAGGATATAAAACCGGTTGTTGGCTATAGGCTTCCCGTACGGTATGCTGGCCCAGTCTTCCCCCACCGTTGTTACGGGATACCAGTTTGACCAGACCGTGCCTTCTGTCGCACCACCGAGAGAGATTACCTCCGCATTGGGGAAGTATCTCTTGAGCTTCCCGGGCAGGTTGACCGGTATCCAGTCTCCGCTCATAAATACAAGCCGCAGTTGATTCTGCGTATAACTTTCATTCCCGTCCTCCAAATAATTCACAAGGAAATTCATCGTGGACGGCACGGAATCCCAGAAGGTAATTTGATGGTCGGTCAGCAGCCTTTCCAGTTCGGCTGGGTTCTGCACCTGCTCCCTGCCTGCTATGACCACCCTTCCTCCGGATGCCAGAATGCCGAATATATCGTACACTGACAGGTCGAAGCACATGGAGGTAAGAAACAGCAGCGCGTCACTTTCTCCAACTTCAAATTGCCTGTTCACCCAGGAGATCAGGTTCACCGCAGAATGATGCTCGATCATGACCCCTTTGGGATTGCCTGTTGATCCCGAGGTGTAAATCACATAGGCCAGGTCCTTCGAATCCTTCACAAGGTTTACATTTTCTCCGTCATACCCTTCCATTTCCCCATGGTCGATCCGGATGACCGTCTCACGGGTATTTGTCTCACGGATACCCTTCTCACAGGTTTCTGTTCCACAGGCTCCGGTTTCACATCGGGTAACGGTTTCACTGGCAGCAGCTGCCTCTTCCAGTATCGTTTCGTTCAGAATCCCTCTCTGGCCCATACTCGCATTCCAGTTATCATTCCTGCTCCCGCTATCGTTATCGTTCCCGCTATCATTTCCATCCCTGATCCGCATGCCGTATTCCCCGTCAGTCACCAGTGCTGCCACATCTGAGTTTGCTGCAATATACTCCCGCCTTGCCGCCGGATAATCCGGATCGATCGGTATGTAAGTTCCCCCGCTCTTCAGTATTGCAAGCATCCCCGTAATCATATCGAAGCCGCGTCTTGCAATGAGTCCTACATTGTCGCCGTTTTTGACTCCTCTGTTCATGAGCAGCCTTGCAAGCCGGTTTGCCTTCCTGTTCAGTTCACCGTATGTCAGCCGCATGTCCCCGGATACCAGCGCAATGTTGTCCGGCGTCTTTGCGGCTTGTTCCTCGAACAGTCCGTGCAGGGTCTTGTCCTTTGCATACTCCACCTGGGTATCGTTGAAATCAACTGCCAGTTTTTGTACCTCTTCGTCCGTCAGCAGCCCTTCGGTTCCCAGATACTCCTCCCCGTCGGAAGCAAGTTCTTCCAGGATCCTTTCATACAGATCCGCCGCCGTTTCCATATTCTCTGCACTGAAGTAGTTAGGAGAGTATTTGACCTGCAGGTAGAAATAGTCCAGTGTTTTGGATATTTCGATATCCAGCAGCGTGTTGGTCATTTCATTGGACGGGATCTGCAGCAGGTTTTCAACCCTGTCCACCTTCCCGGATTCTTCAACGCTTTTGAGGATATGGAAATCCATGAAATTGAAAATGACGTCAAAAACCGGATTCCCGTTTGTGTCTTTATCCCCGGTGATGCCGGCGATGTCCGCCAGAAAGAGTTCATTGGCCTTTGCATTCCTCAAAGCCATCTTCACTTCCTGCAGCAGGTCCGCCTTCCTTATGCCCGTTTCCACCTTCACCCTAAGCGGCAGCGTATTCAGGAAACATCCCAGCACTTTATCCCCATCTTCTACTGCCGGCCTGTCGTGCGTAACGACTCCGGTAACGATGTCCT
>JAEWQC010000251.1 GCA_023399355.1 Bacillota bacterium
GGTGAAGTGATAGCCAAAGTTGGCAGCACTGGCTTGTCAACAGGTAACCACTGCCATTTTGAAGTGAGAAAGAATGGTGTATTGAAGAATCCTCTATCCGGTTATGTCAGCCAGTAATAGCATTTGAAAAAAAAATCAGCGCTGTAAAATGCATCAGATTGTTACTGATACTGATTATTTCCCAAATGATTTTCTTCCTCTATCATTGTTTATATAATTTTGGCAATAGGGAAATGTCATTTTAATTCGTTTTCTATTTCACCATATATTGCTCAAGTTCATCCCATGCCTGAATGGAGATGCCTGCACGTTTTTTCAGGATGCAAAACTCGTCATGCAAGCTCTTCATTTTGTCCTTTGCAGACATGGCATGATCGCTGCAGGCCAGCTTCCCAATCGGTGTTGCAGCTATTGGCTTAAGTATCCGGTATCATTTCTGTCGGTGGTTTTGTTCAAAGTCCCCGTCTGCTTCCGGTTCAATAGGATTACCGCTTGCTTCCACGATTTATTTTTACCGGCTCTGCCTGGCAATGAGTGCAGCCGCTACAGCCGTTATTGACATTGCCGGAACGGTTGAATTTACAGGAACTGCTCTCACTACAGCCGCCACAGGTTCCTTTTCTGATGAGACGACGGATTGCCAGCCCGAATAAAACAAGTAAAAAAATACTGATAACAATACTAGCTAAATTCATAATAAGCCTCCTATGCAACGGATATTTGTTGAACCCTGCCTACTTAATTGCACGATATTTGAAGTTGAAGGATTCCTGATTCATCGTGGTCACAACCTGCTGTCTCAAATTGGGACAAATATATCTTGAGTTTCTTCCTTAAATCAACTGTTTTACGCATTGGCATTGGCTCCGGCACCGGAATGGCGGAGCAATTCCTTGTGCCCGATTGAGGGGCGAAACAGCATAAACAGCATTCCAATCAAAACAAGCAGTGCAGCGGCCGCACCGATTCCAAAAGGCAATCCTGTGAGTATGCTGCTGAACTGGAAAGTCATCATTGCAATAGCGTATGCGAACACTGTCTGATATCCTATCGCAAAGAAAGTCCATTTCAAGCTGTTCATTTCACGCTTGATCGTTCCGATGGCTGCAAAGCATGGTGCACACAGCAGGTTGAAGATCAAAAAGGACATCGCTGCCGCAGCGCCCGGGAACATGTGCATGGTGGCCGCCCACATGCCGGGGTCGCCCTCTCCTGTATCGGCAAGGCCATTAAGAACCCCAAAAGTACCGACGACATTTTCTTTGGCCACCAGACCGGAAACAGTTGCCACAGCGGCTTTCCAGTTTCCAAATCCCAGGGGGGCGAAAATCGGGGCGATGAAATTGCCGATAACAGCCAGCAGGCTGAGCTCCTCATCCACCATACCGAAAGTGCCGCCGGAGAATCCAAAACTTGAAAGGAACCAGATCACCCCGCAGGCTACGAAGATAACCGTACCGGCTTTGATGATGAATGCCCTGCAGCGTTCCCACATATGAATCAGCACACTTTTCCAGGCGGGAAGATGATACTGAGGCAGTTCCATAACAAAAGGAGCCGGGTCACCTGCAAACATCCGTGTTTTCTTCAGCATGATACCAGATACGATTACCGCCAGAATGCCCATAAAATACATGGACGGAGCCATCCACCACGCGCCTCCCATAATTGCACCGGCGATCAGTGCGATGACAGGCAGTTTTGCTCCGCAGGGAATGAAGGTCGTAGTCATGATTGTCATTCGACGGTCTTTGTCATTCTCAATGGTCTTTGTCGCCATAATTCCCGGTACGCCGCAACCGGATGATATCAGCATCGGGATGAAGCTTTTACCGGAAAGGCCGAATTTACGGAAGATCCGATCCATGATAAACGCGACACGGGCCATATAGCCGCAGTCCTCCAATTCGGAAAGGAAAAAGAACAGGATAAACATCTGCGGAACAAAGCCCAGCACAGCACCTACGCCGCCTATGATGCCATCCACGATGAGTCCTGTCAGCCATCCTGCCGCACCGATGTTTGTCAGCCAGCCGCCGACAGCAGGCTGGATCCATTCGCCAAACAGCGTGTCATTCGTCCAGTCTGTGACAATCGAACCGATCGTCGTAACCGAGATTAAATATACAATGAACATAATACCGGCAAATATCGGCAGAGCCAGGAAGCGATTTGTGACAATACGGTCGATCCGGTCGGAGGTTGTCATAGCTTTTCGCTTTTTATTTACACAGCTGCTCATTAATTTAGTGATATAAAGATATCGTTCATTTGTGATGATACTTTCACTGTCATCCTCTAATTTCATTTCTACGGAAGAAATCACGGCTTCAATTTTATCCCGTATATCCTGTTTCAGCGCCAATTCCTCCAGCAGCTTTTCGTCGCGTTCAAAAAGCTTGATTGCGAACCAGCGTGTACGCCGCGGATTATCGCGCCCATTACATATTTCCGAAATGGCGGCAAGCGCCTCCTCAACCGGTTCACTAAACTTGTGCTGCGGCTCGTTGATTTTATTTGTTCTGGCTATCGCAATTGCCTTTTCAGCCGCTTCCATCGAGCCGATGCCTTTTAGTGCGGAGGTTTCCACTACCTCGCAGCCCAGCGC
>JAEWQC010000258.1 GCA_023399355.1 Bacillota bacterium
TTTCTTAAAATCATTCCTGCCGCGCATACCATCAAAAGCTCTATCCTTCAAAGCATCATCACGTACATCCTCCTTCAGTGCGATTGCCTGCTTCAGGTTTTCCCCGGCAATATCGTATCTTCCGAGCATGGCATATATCGCAGCAATGTTGTAATGCAACTCACCGTCGGACGGTTTCATATTCAAGGCGCATTTATATGCTTCTATCGCATCGTTGTAATGCCGCAGTTCAGTGAGCGCCGCGCCAAGACAATAATAAATCTCCAGCTCTCCCGGATTGATATCAAGCGCATTCCTGTAAGCTGCAACAGCTTCAACATACCTCTCCGCTTCAAAAAGGTTCATGCCCATATTGTAAAACAGGCTGAAATCGTGTTGATTCTGCCTGATGCCTTCCTCGTAAACTTCCATGGCTTCCTGCTGCCTTCCTGCCATTGAAAGTGCTATTCCAAGATTATTGTAGGCATCGGTGAAGGCCGGATTCACTTTTATGGCATTTTTGTATGCCTCAATCGCAAGGTCTGTCCTTCCGCATTCCTCCAATGCTACAGCCATATTATAGTAATTACGGTAATTATCCGGCTGCAATCTTATAGCCTCCTTATAACAGGAGACTGCCTTCTCCCACTGTTTCAGCCTGTTGCAAAGGCTTCCCCTGCTGCACCATGCCGTATACTCATCAGGATTGAGCTTTGTAATTTCCTCAAAGATCTCCAAAGCTAACTCGTATCTATTTTGTCTTAAAAGAGCTTTTCCTAATTCATCTCTTGCTTCTATACCAGTGGGATCAAGCTTTATACAATTTTTAAATTCTTCCTCAGCTTCCTGATACCTCGCTGCCTCATTCAAAAGCTTGCCGGATATGAAAGAAGCTCTGTAACTTCCATCTCCGCTTTTCAAACTGTCAAACAGTGTGATTCCCTTATCCCTCTCACCCATGTGGACATATGCAAATGCAAGGTTCTCCCCTGCTGAAATATTCGACGGTTCTATTTCCAGCACCTTTTCATAATTGCCGGCAGCTTTTTCATACTTTTTAAGCATAAAATAAGTATTTCCCAGGTTGTAATAAAGATCCTGTACGCTGACAGCTGCTTTACCAGCCAGATCCAGGGCCTTTTTATAAGCATCTGCCGCATCATTGTACCTTCCAAGCTTGTAACAGGTGTCTGCGAAATTGTAATAAAGCATGTACGACGTACCGGCTACTTTAGCCAGGGTGTCATAAATGAAATATGCATCGGCCAGCCTTTCCTCCTTGATCAGTGAATGCAGATGATTCAAGGACTTCCTGATATTCTTTTGTATCTCCTCAGGCAGGTTCGAAAGGTCTTTCATTATTTCGTTTGTCTGTTTTTCCCTGGCAGGACGGTTTATTCCTTCCGCAGGAAGAAATCGGATATCCGGTTCGGATTTCACGTGTGCTTCCACAAAACCATTATAGATACCATTTTTCTTAACTTTTTGGATCATTGAATAATAATCCAACACAACGAAAACAGCAGGCAGCAATATGCCAAGAAGCAAATTGGATGCCTGTATGAATGGAAGGGCTTCAACATTGACAATAAAGCCAGGTATGGCAATAGCAAGCGAAAATGCCTGACAGCACGCCGGTATCATCATTAAAAGGCTTTTCTTTCTAATCAGACGGTAGAATGTATATGTCAGAAGTAAAATCATTAAAACGATCATAAAACCGTTCACAACCGACATGCTTATTCCTCCTACTCCTTATTGGCCATTTGCATTTCCTGCCATTGCAGTCTGGAAATAAGAATCTGTCTTGGTTTACTGCCCTCAAATCCGCCTACGATTCCTCTTGCCTCCATTTGATCCACAATTCTGGCGGCCCTGGCATAACCTACCTTGAACTTCCGCTGTATCAGTGAAACCGACGCCTGCCCTGCTTCAACCACAAGCTCTATGGCACGTGGAAGCAGTTCATCATTATCTCCGCTGACATTATCCACGGAACTATCTTCACTGTTTATTTCTTCTATTATAGTATCATCATAAAGCACACTGCCCTGGGACTTGACAAATTCGACCACCTTTTCAACCTCTGCATCGGTTATGTTTGCTCCCTGAACCCTGATCGGTTTGGCCCTGCCTACCGGATGCATCAGCATGTCGCCCCTGCCAAGAAGCTTTTCCGCGCCCGCCATATCCAGAATGGTCCGGGAATCGATCTGCGAAGATACCGCAAATGATATTCTTGAAGGGATGTTTGCCTTTATAACACCTGTAATAACATCAACTGACGGCCTTTGCGTGGCAATTACAAGATGCATGCCGGCAGCTCTCGCCATTTGAGCGAGCCGACAAATCGCATCCTCCACATCATTCGGTGCGACCATCATCAGGTCAGCAAGCTCATCTATAATGATGACGATCTGCGGCAATGCAGCGGATTCTCCTGTCTTGCCCATAAGTTCGTTATAACCTTTGATATCTCTTACAGCCTTATCGGCAAATAATTTGTACCGGTTAACCATCTCCTGGACCGCCCAGTTCAAGGCACCTGCAGCTTTCTTCGGCTCAGTGACGACAGGTATAAGCAAATGTGGAATTCCGTTATATACACCGAGTTCGACAACCTTCGGGTCGATCATCAACAGCTTTACTTCATCCGGAGCAGCTTTATAAAGCAGACTGACAATCAGGCTGTTGATACATACGCTTTTTCCTGAACCGGTTGCTCCTGCAATCAGAAGATGGGGCATTTTACTTATATCAGCAATAATAGTCTCACCGGATACATCTTTACCGACGGCAAAGCTCAATTTCGATGGTTGCTGCATGAATTCAGGCGACTCGATCACATCTCTGACCAGCACCATGTTTACTTCCTTGTTGGGGACCTCAATCCCGATTGCCGCTTTACCCGGAATCGGCGCTTCGAGCCTGATCGCAGGTGCCGCCAGATTTAATGCGATATCGTCGGAAAGGTTTACAATCCTGCTCACCTTGACTCCCGCACTTGGCTGAAGCTCATATCTTGTAACCGTCGGTCCTCTTGAAACATTAATGACCTTTGCGGATACACCGAAACTGTTCAGCGTTTCCTCAAGCTTTTTAGCGCCTTCGAGAACCTGATTGCGGTAATTTTTTGAATTGCCCCCGGCTTCTATATCTGTCTTCAGAAGGTCATATGGCGGATATGTATACTTGATCTGCGTATCTGTCTTTGATTGTATATCAATATTTTCTACAGTACCTGCCGGTGTTGTTCTCCGGCTTGAATTCGTTTTATCCGAAGCAACGGTTATTTTGGGCTTTTTTATATTCAAATCGCCCAGAACAAGTTCGAACGGGATATCCTCTTCTGATATGTCAGGCTCGTCGGATGACATTGCCGGGACTTCAGTGATCCTTTTACCCGTTTTTCCCTTAAATTCCCTGGCTGTTTTTTCTATTTTAAAATCAATGACTTTTGGTTTTTTATCGAATTGCAGCGATATGTTTTCGCCATCGCCAACAATGGATGGCTGTCTGTCGTCCTCTTCCGCATCAGCCGGAGCCTTCCTGTCGGTTTTGCTTTTTATAGTATTATTCTGATGTACAAACAGAGAGCGGATATTTCTGATAAAACCTGAAATGGAAGAGTTCGTTAAAAGTATAATATCGACAAGCGACAAAGCTGTTAGAATGATTATCGTCCCCAAACTGCGGAAGGTAACAAGGAACGGCAGACTTATTATGCCGCCAAGTACGCCCCCTCCTGTCAAGGTTGTTCCATCCAGGTAGAACTTTTGCAGGATAAATATAGGCTTCAGTCCATCATAATCCTCTGTTTTGTAATGTCCTGTCTGTATTAGTGCTGAAACCAGCAGAAACAGAAAAAAAGCATATAACGGTTTATTTTTAAATTCCATTCCCTCACGGAACAGCATCAGAAATACAGCAAAAAGGATGATCACCGGCGGAATCAGAAATGAAGGCAATCCAAACAGACCAAGGGATGCATCCCGGATGAAGGTGCCAAACTGGCCTATGGAATCTTTAACATAAAAACTCAGCAGCATCAATATGCCCAATGTCAGTACAAATATGCCCTCAATCTCATTCATATGAAGTGGTTGATCCTTTTTCTTAACCTTGTACTTTTTCTTTTGTATTTTTTTTCCTTTCAAGTCTTCACCCCCAGGACGTATGGACGATCGGCCGACACAGTCAACGACCAGTCCGGATATTTCTCTACCAACAGCATGGCTGCAGTAAGTATGTCCATACGAATAATTGTACCATATTTTCACATCATGCACTACAGTTTTTTAGGCAAGGATATTTCCGGCAGAGGAAGCTGGATCTCACCCGATCTGAAATCACAAATATTATTTAATTTTTCACTAATAAGAAGGAATTTGACGTTTTTTGTCTAATTATTATATCAATATATTTGATTTATTAGCGAAAGAGGGTACTGTATGAGAATATTAGCAATGTTGTTAAATTTCGTTACTTCTGTAGCAAAAAAAGCAGGAAAGGTATTGGAACCTCTTACAGCACGTATTTCTTTTTCTAAAAGTATAAGGACCAAATTGATCATGGCATTTCTGGTTTCCATCATTCTGATTGTAATTCAAGGTTCTATTTCCTATTTCAATACCTCCGGAACAGTTAAGGATCTTGCAAGGAAATCCTCTATCACTGCTATGGAAAATGGCGGCAAATACCTTGAGGTCATCTTCAGAACTGTAAATAATCTTGCGGATCAGATAAATTCCGATCCGGATATTCAGGATTATCTGACAAAAGAATTCACGGCTGACGAAATTGGTGAGAAATCCGCAGTTACCCAGAAAGTCAACACCAATTTTCTAAATGGAACAAGCTTTAATCCTGATATCAGAGGAATGATGCTCTTGTCCGGTAAAGAAAATATCGTGTCTTTCGGCACTACTACCACTCTTAGCGAGATAAAAGACAGCGAACTAATGAAGAGGCTCGAATCAAGCGATACTCTCAGTGCATGGGTTGGTTCTCATACTGAATTGGATAGTGCAAACAACTACTCCACATCAGATTTCGCAGCTTCAGCAATAAGGCTGATTCGCAGCACTACGACCATGGAGACCGTCGGTATGCTGGTTATTGATATCAAATCCGAGACCATCAGTGACCTGGTTGCCGGAATCAATCTTGGCAAAAATCAGCGGATATTCCTGATGAGTCCTGACGGAAGAGTAATTGAAAACGGGAAGGATGTAGAAAAATCCGATCTGATGAAGCAGCGTTTTATAACTGATATTATGGGAAATGACACTGGATCAGGTTCACTGGATAATGAATCTTATGATCATACGAAGTACCTGATGACCTATTACAAGGTTGGAACATCAGGATACATCCTGCTTGGCATGTTGCCGGAAAAAGAACTGAATTCGGCAGCTCAAAAAATTATCTTTACGACAATTATCATTATTATCCTTGCCATCCTGATTGCATTCGGTACCGGCTATGCCATGGCTAACAGCATGAGCCGGACGATCAACAGAATAATCGGCGCATCCGAACAGGCAGCGTCCGGTGATCTTACCACCAATTTCAAATCCAGAAGGCAGGATGAACTCGGCACGCTGGCAAGAAGCATAAATACTATGATCGGCAGCATGCGAAACCTCATTGAGCAGACACTGGAGGTTTCCGGTAAAGTCTCAACCTCCGTACAAACAGTAACAATGACCTCTCAGCAAGTATCCTCCGTATCGTCAGAAATATCCAAAGCAATCCAGGAAATATCCGAGGGTGCTTCCGCTCAAGCGTCAGATGCTGAAACCGGTGTGGATAAAATAAGCGACTTGGCTGAAAAGATCAACAGTGTTACAGATAATGCAAAATCTATAGACGATCTGACGAAAAATGCAATGGAAATGACTCAAAGTGGTCTGTCCTCGGTAAATGACCTTGATGAAAAGGCAAACAAGACCACCATTATTTCAAGAGAGATTTTAGTCGATATACAGGAGCTGGCCGTTCAATCCAAATCCATAGGCAAAATTGTAAAGGTTATCAGAAATATCGCGGATCAGACCAATCTGCTTGCTTTGAATGCCGCCATTGAAGCCGCAAGGGCGGGCGAAATGGGCAAAGGCTTTGCCGTAGTAGCCGATGAAGTCAGAAAGCTTGCAGAACAGTCAATGGATGCAACACGCGAAATTTCCCTCATTATAAAAGATACTCAGGATAAGACCGCACAAACCGTTGAAAAGGCTGAAACCACCGAAGCAATTCTTAATTCCCAGAATACAGCAGTTCAAAGTACTATTGAAATATTCAGCAGGATTAAAGGTTCAATGGAAAATCTTTCTCTACAGGTTGAACAGATCATGTCGAGGGTAACAGAGATGGAAGAAAATAAAGAACTGGCAATCAACGCCATCCAGAATATATCCGCCGTTTCCCAGCAAACTGCTGCTTCTTCTGAAGAGGTTACTGCTTCCACCCAGGAACAGTTGGCAAGTATTGAGTATCTGGCTCTAAAAGCAGGGGAACTTCAAAATGCAGCCGATGATCTGCAAAAGAATATTTCAAAATTCAAACTCAGCTAAATAAATAATACCTTAAAGGCTGCCGGAAGGCAGCCTTTATTTATCTATTTCGAGTTCTCTTTCATCAACGACACTCCCTGGTTGAAAAGCCGGATTAAGAAACGATCCCGGCTTTGTACTCAAGAGCTTTGCGATAGAATACTTTTTATCTGCCGTTTGAGTTACAACAACTCTTTCCCCCCTATAGCCCGCTTCGATATATTTTACGTCTTCCTGTCCATAGCCCCCTTGAAAGACAATCTCTGGAGGCATGATAGAATACAGGATCATTGGAGTTCACCTCCCGGAGTCAGTTTTTGTGCAGTTCTTTCCATACGCCGTTTGGCGATCAGATCATAAAGCTTGTTTAGTGAGTCTGAAAGGCCGCCTACCGCACAGATAAGATTTCTTTTGACTGCTTCTTCTCCAAATAGGACGGTACCTACATCATTTGCCAATTCTCCTGTTTTGAGCATAAGTTCCCGGAAGGTTTCCTTTGTAATAGAAGAGTTTTTACTCACGAATTGCACTACTCTCTCCTGCATTTTATCAAAATACTCATAGGTTTGCGGCACTCCGATAATTAGTCCGTTAAGCCTGATAGGATGTATTGTCATCGTTGCAGAAGGGGCTATATAAGAAAAATCAGTTGACACAGCCATAGGTACGCCTATACTGTGG
>JAEWQC010000023.1 GCA_023399355.1 Bacillota bacterium
GTATACAATATGACTTTCGACAAGCCTCTTTCGAAAGACAGCATCTATCGTTTTACAGTTAGTGATAAGAACACTGGAGAATCACAGTCCTGGGCATTTCAGACAAAGAAATCACTGAATGTGATCAGAAGCCTTCCACGAAACAAAAGTGTGCAGGTACCGGAAAACTCGGGAATAGAAATCACCTTCAACTCGGAAAAAATAGAGAATCCGGAAAAGTATTTTGAAATATCTCCAAAAGCAGAAGGCCGATTTGAACAGCATGGAAAGACACTCGTTTTTGTTCCAGAAAAGCTTGAAAAGTCAACAATCTACACCGTAACCATAAAAAGCGGGATCAAAGTGAAGGGCAGCAATGAAGCCCTTGAAAATGACTATACCTTCAGTTTTCAAACCATTGTGCCCGACAACAATGCCAATAGCAAGAACTTTTTCGCATTCTCTGACAACATGTACAGTTTCACTCCGCAGGCCGTCCCCGCAATACGGGTCAATGCAAGTGAAAGCTTGATCAATACCGAAGCGGCGCTTGATATTTATAGCTACCCTGATACAGACAGCTTCCTCAAGGCACTAAAAAGCCTTGATACCTCTCCTTCCTGGGCTGTATTCCAAAACGAGACGAGCAACTCTGAAGAAAATAGTCTGGAAAAATCCGCATCCATAAAAGCACGCATTGTCTCCCATCAAAATACATATTGGAATACCACATACCTGTTGCTTCCCGAATCACTTCCTGAAGGCTATTACCTCGTCAAGGTCGAAATCGATGGTCAAGCCTGTTACACACGGCTGCAGATCAATTCAGCCTCCGTATACATCCTCGCAGCCAAAAACAAGACGCTGGCCTGGCTGAACGATTCAGCGACAGGAATCCCGCTGGACGATGCAGAGGTTTTGCTGGACGATGGAACCCCTGTCAGATCGGATAAAGACGGATTGGCGGTACTAAACGATAAACTTCCCGACACCAATGATTACAAGAACCACTATTCACTTATCAAACCCTTGAAAGGCAATCCGTTTGTTGCACAGATCGAAACCAATCCGTACCAGCCCTATAGCAATTATTACAATTCAGGTGTCTCTGATGATTACTGGACCTATATTTATCTCGATAAAGGGATATACCTGCCTGAAGACACCATCAATGCATGGGGCGTTCTCAAACCCAGAGACGGCGGCAGTATGGAAAAGGAAGCTTTATTGGAACTGGTGAGGTATGATTACTCAACCAACGGGGAAGAGAATGTCTCCGTCCTTACCTCCGCCAATGTGAAGTTATCCCCCAATGGTACATTTACAGGCAGTCTGAGACTCACCAACTACAATCCCGGCTCTTACGAAGTCAGAGTCCGGATTGGCGACAAGGTTTTTTTGAAAAATTATGTCCAGATCATGGAGTATGCAAAGCCTGCCTACAAGATTGACATTGTTCCGGACCGCAATTATATGTATTCATGGGATACCGTCAATTTCGGCATACAAACCTCCTTTTTCGAGGGTACGCCTGTAAAAGGGCTAAAAGCCAATTATAACTTAAGCATTAGCGGGAACACCCCGCTCAGAAGCAGCACCCCTGACAGAGGCTCTCTTTTGAGCGATGCATCGGGCGTATCAAAAATCTCCGTAATCCCTGCAAGTTCCGAGGAAGGCTGGAGACCTTTAACACTTTATCTGAATGTCGGCAATCAGGAAGCGGAAGAGCAGGCAATCAACGAAAGCAGCAATGTCACCGTGTTTCCAAAAGATACAATGATTGAAGCCAGGACAAAAATGGAAGGCACCAATGGCAAAATCACCATTTCATCAAACAGAATCAATCTCGACAAGCTGAAGGACAAACCGGCAGGCTATTACAGTGAGGATGATTACAGAGGGGCTTCCGTCGATATCCCTCTGACAGCAAAGCTGTATGAAAAGCATTACGAGAAGAAAAAAACCGGCGATTATTATGACTACATCAACAAAGTCAAGCGCAACACCTATGAATATTATGAAGTGCAATCCCTAATTAAAGAATACAGCTTCAATACCAGGAATGGAAAATATGAAATAACTTTTACAAATGAAAAGGATAAAAACTATTTTGTAGAAGTGGTTGGTAAAGATTCGGCAGGCCGCAGTATTAAAGAGACCCAGTATGTTTACAACTGGAACTACTATTCTCCCTATTCCGGCAATACGCCTTATTGCATTGCAGGAACGGATTCTACCATACAGTATAAAGTAGGCGATGATATCCCGGTAGAGATAAAGCATAATGCTGAAGACACTGCAACCACGAATAGCAGCAGCAGCGGTAATAACGGAAAGTACCTGTTCATTCGCATGAAAAACGGAATATTGGATTATACAATAAAATCCGATCCAAATTATCATTTTACTTTTGAAAAAGGCCATATTCCAAACCTGTATGTCAAAGCCCTGTGCTTTGATGGCCACAACATCTATGATGCCGGCATCGCCCAGTACACTTATGATACCGGGGAAAGCAAACTGGCTCTGAATGTTCAGGCTGACAAGGAGACCTACAAACCTGGAGATACCGTAAAGCTCACATTTGATGTAAAAGACGCCAAAGGCATGCCCAGCAGTTCCGAGGTAAATGTCAGCGTCGTGGATGAAGCGTTTTTCACGATATCACCGCAATATGCCGACACCCTTGGCTCACTTTACAGTCCCGCCATATCAAGCGGAATCCTTTCCGATTATCTATCCTACCACTCGGTTGATGAGGTCGGCGCACCAATGGCAGAGGGTGGTGAAGGCGGCGATATGGTGGTCAGGAAGGATTTCAGAGACAGTGCACTGTTCCTGGCAGTGAAAAGCGACAGCAACGGCAAGGCGGAAGTCAGCTTCAAGCTACCCGACAATCTGACTTCCTGGAGAGTGACCTATCAGGCTGTTACAGACGACCTGAAGGCAGGCAGCGGCAAAATGAACATCACCTCGAAGTTACCGTTCTTTGCCGATACCATATTCAATAAGGCATTCATTACGGGAGACAGACCATCCATCCTTGTCAGAGCCGACGGTACGGAATTGAAAACCGGCGCAGTGGTAAACTATACCATTGTTATGACCGACGAACGCGGTTCTTCAAAAACATACAAAGCCAGCGGCAATGCCGATAAACTCGTTGAAATACAGTTGGATACACTTGCGGCAGGCAATTATACCATCCGTGTCGAGGCTGTCAGCGGCAGTTTGAAGGATGCCCTGGAACGAACCTTCACCGTATCGGACAGCCTTCTGGAAACTTCGAAAACCGACTATATAAATCTTTCCGACAGTACTGTCCTGTCAAATGGAGCAAAGGGGCTCACCTCTCTTGTATTCTACGGGGAGGATTCCTCCTTGCTTTACAATGAACTGCAGGATCTTTACTGGAGCTGGGGGCAAAGGCTTGACCAGAAACTAGCCCATAAAATTGCGGGAGAAATGCTGAAAACAAATTTTAATGAAACCATCTACAATGATGAGCCCTTTGATATTCAGAATTACCAGACAGAGGATGGCGGTTTGGCGCTGCTCACCTACGACAGCAGCGATCCGGCATTGTCTGCCAGGATGTGTTCGCTCTCTGCAGATTATTTAGACCGGGAAGCATTAGTCTCGTATTTTAATATGCTCCTGAACGACAGCAAGACAGTGCCGGAGGACATCGCGTATGCATACTGGGGGCTTGCAGCGCTTCACGAGCCGGTACTGCTGGATATCCGGAACTTGCTTGAAACCGGGGATCCGACCCCCAAAATCAAGCTCATCCTCGGTGTGGCCCTGTCTGAAATAGGGGACTACCAGGGAGCACGCGATATTTACGAGGAAGCGATGAAGACTTCGGGTAAGGTTGAAGAACCTTTTGCTTACATCGAAAACGGATCCAGGGATGAGAGTATTGAAGCGACTGCAATGTGCTCACTGATAGCGCTCAGGATAAATGCTCCCCAAAAAATACAGCTATTCAATTACGTCAAGGCCAACTCTACCTCAGAACTGCTTGTCAACCTGGAGCGTCTGATATTTGTCAAAAATTATATCAAGAGCGCCAGCCTGGACTGCAGCTTCAATTATGAACTTGATGGCTCCAAAAAACAGATAGATCTGAAGAATGGCGCATCTTACAGGCTCACTGTGACACCGGAAAAACTGGCGTTGCTGAAATTCAGCACTCTGAAGGGAAAGATCGTCGCAGCCTCATCTTACGTTGCCCCTGTGAGCGAGGTCAGGTCCACAGGTGGAGGTACCCTGTCCCTTCAGCGGAAGTATGAAGCTGCCGGTATAAAGAGCGCCACTGAATTTGACCGTTCCGACACCATCAAGGTGACTCTCACCCCAAAATTCAGTGAAAATGCCCCTGACGGGTTTTATGAAATCACAGACATTCTGCCTGCAGGCCTCAGATATGTCTCAGATTCCCCGGGTAAGGAAAGTTCGGAATGGTACCCTGATGAAGTCACCGGACAAAAAGTCGTTTTCGGGTATTATTATAATAAGGTCCATTTCAAGAATAAAAGCATCGTATATTTTGCCAAAGCTGTCAGCCCCGGCAACTATACCGCCGATAATGCGGCAATCCATTATGTGGACAGCAGCCTGTCCGGCTTTACGGATAAACAGAAAATCGTGGTGAAGAAGTGAGGACCGGTTTGGGTAGGAACAGAACCCCGGATGAAAACGGAGGTAAATTGATGAAAAAGCATGGTACATGTCTGATATTAACCCTGGTAGTGCTTTGTCTGCTTTCTTCTATTTGCCTGCTTTCTTTCATGGGTCATGGGGTTATTGCGCAAGGGGAGAACTCTCAGCAAGGATATGTGAGCAGTACTCCCCTGCTCCATTGCAAGTACTATAACAGGAAGGATTTCATGAGTTCAGTCATAGCCGCGAACTCTGTTTCTGCTGCCGGTTCAGTC
>JAEWQC010000031.1 GCA_023399355.1 Bacillota bacterium
GCACTTATCTTCATTAAGTTCCAGGGCAAGATCACATTTTGAATTTTTACCCTCTACATCAATTGGTTTTACCTTAATACCTTCTAAATTCATGCAGGGTCTTTGTTTGTTCTGAAGTGTAAATAAAGCTTGAAATATAGGAGGCCTGCTTAAATCCGATTCAAATTCCAAATTGCTTAGTAATATGTCAAAAGGAACATCTTGATAAGGCAATGTTTCTGTTACTGTTTCCGATACACGATTTAGAATCTGCTTTATTGTCAGGTCTCTGTCAAAAGATGTCCGAAATACAACATCGTTTGAAAATGGACCTATGAGCATTTCCGTTCCAGGCTTGCTGCGATTTGAAACAGTTGTGGCAACAGTAATAGTATCCTGCTGTGAATAATTGTATAACAGAATTTTAAAAGCTGTAAGGAGGGTTATAAATAACGTAACACCATGAGTTCTGCAAAATATTCTAAGCCTTTCAGTTAAATCCCGATCCACTTCAATGACATATTTATTTCCGTTATATGAATAGATCGGTGGTCTGGGATAATCAGCAGGTATTTCTAAAGCTGGCAATAGTCCATTAAGCTTATGTTTCCAATAGAATAGTTTATGTTGAATCTTGCTCAAATCATTTACCTCATGTTCCCATGCGGCATAATCAGCATATTGTACCTTTAACTCAGGTAATTCCGCATTCAAACCTTTTAAAATTGCATTGTAAAAGACGGACAATTCGTCTAGGAATATTGTAATGGACCATTCATCCATTACAAACTGGTGTGTGACAACCAAAAATACATATTTATTGTCTTCAAGATGTATGAGCAGTACCTTTATCATAGGTCCAATTAACATGTCAATTTTTTCAGAGTTCAGTTGCCTGACTATTTCCAAGGCGGTATCCATATTTCCTTCCAAACGTAAATCCATGTATTTTATCTTTACTATCATTTCAGGACATATTACCTGTACAGCTTCTTCTTTCTCTTCAGAGACTTTAGTTGTAAGTATTTCATGCCTTCTCACAATCTGATCGATACTTTTTTGAAGAACTTCTATTTGTAATGTCCCATCCAATTCAAAACAAACAGGCACATTATATACTGAATTTCCAGGATTCATCTGTTCTATTAGCCACAGTCTGTTTTGTAAAAATGACAATGGTATTGGGTCTGCTCTGGTCATTTTTACAGTTTCCTGTACCGGTGTTTCATTTACCTCTCCCATATTCTTTGAAAAGAGCTTTATTAGGTCTTCTTTATAGAAGTTTATATCCTTAAGCAATTCCGGTGTAATTACATTTTCTGGGGCGTTACACTTCAACTTTCCTTCATTGATTGTAAGCCTAATATCATAAGAATTTAAAATATCTACTAAATTATCTACTGTCATCTCTCAATCTCCTTCTCTTTATTTCCATTTGAAAAAACACTTCTCTGATATCCACGATTTTCAGGGAGCAGACATGGTGCTTTATTTGATTGGTTTGCAGTATCATCCTGATGATTTTTCAGTTTGTGGGGCATATTTATATCTATGACGCCCAATTTTTTATAAAATCTCCCAGTATATAACACGTACCTGTTTCTTCCAGAATATTTTCAAACCACGCTTGCTGCTCCTCAATAGAAACTCCCTTTGTATTTAAAATAGTACGGAGCATTCCGAGTGCATCCTTCATCTGATCAATGTCGGGCCTAATCCCTTGCCTTATTTGGGATGACAGCATTTTTTCAATTATTTTGTATGGCTCAACAACGCCCTTAACATACTCATCTTCATTATTGTTTCCATTAGGCGTAGAAACTGCAACCGCAAGGCAACCTGATATTACGGTATGGAACATTTTCATCGCTTTGCTTTTCGATTCAAGCATATCCTGCAAATTGTTTCTCATCTCCGGCTGACCATAGCAGAATGCCATTATTTCAGGTGTATTTGATTTTACGAGATTAGTCAGCACATTTTTGGGACCCATTTCAATAGCTATCGTTATTCCGTTGTTAAACAGATATCTCATGGAGGACATCCATTGTACCGGCTTTACTGCCTGAAATGCCAATAATCGAGGAATTTCATCTTTATTTTTATAGGGCAAACCAGTCACATTGGAAATAACAGGCCATCTAGGTTTTTTGAAATTGCATTTATACAGTTCATCCCTGAGCTCTTCCACAATTCCATCCATCAACATGCTATGGAAAGGAGTACTCATCATTAAGGGAGTAATATTCGCGCCTCTTTCCAGAAGAGCTGTTTCAGCACGTTCCACTGCCTCTCGATGACCTGCAATCGAGAATTGGTACAGATCATTATATACATTGATCATAACAAATTGATTTTTACCAGAAGCCTTTTTGCATTCTTCTTCAACAATATCTTGTGTTACTCCTTCCACAATGGTCATGGCACCTGTATCAAAACCGGCAACTCTGGCACACAGCAGACCTCTTTTGCGGACCAGCCTGACAGCTTCTGAATATTTGAGAGTACCAGCACAAGTCAGAGCAGAATATTCCCCAAAACTATGACCGGCGCAGTATTCAGGTGGAATGCCGATTTCCTGCATATAAACCCTGTATGCAGCAACACTGGCTGTCAGTATTGCTGGTTGTGCATTCTCGGTTTTGGATAAATTCATCAGGCTACCCTCAAAGCACAACTTAGTCAAATCAAATCCCAATACATCGTTCGCCTCTTCAAATGTTTGTCTGGCAATGGTATATTTATTATGCAGCATCTTACCCATACCAATAAACTGTGCGCCCTGCCCTGTAAACAAAAAAGCAATCCTCTCCATAAAACAATACCCCCTTTGTATCTATATGGAATTGGATTAATTGTTTGATTGTAATATGCAATGTCCATGAAGAAAACCTATTCCACCCAATTACTTTAGCTAATCAGATTCAGTTTGACATAATCCGGCATCGGCTGAATCTTATCCAGATTGTTTTCAAAAGTGATGATGCCACCTTTTTCTTCAGCTTCTGAAAATCCTCCGAACTTATACGTAATGTACATCATCCTATTCCGGTCGTTAGGTATAAACTCAGCTCTTAATTTAACTCCTGCTTCTTTGGCAAGTCTCATTATATGGTTGATTAATATAGTGCCAACACCCCTTGACATAACCCGGCAGGACATCAACAATAACTTAATCGTCCAAATACCTTCTTTACACTCAATAAGCACCAGTCCTATTTTTCCATAGACGCCGAACTTATCTTCCAGACTTGCCAGATATAGCTTATGGCTTTCAGATTTCCTGAAATTATCAAGTTCCTCATAGGAATATGTATAACCTGTCGTATTAAGCTGGTGGGTTCTTACTGTCAGTTCTTCCGCCCTTTGCAGATCTCCCTCGCTTACGGGCGCTATGGAAAATGACATATTTAATGAAGCCAGAAACTCTTCCTGTGATCCCTTGAAATTTTCCTCAGCAGTGTTTCTTTGTATATCATTCAGATACATTTTTCTTCTCATTTTTGAATCTTCCGTGACAAAACGCGGATTCATCTCCGGCACATCCAAAAGCCCGTTTAGATCTCTGCTGTCAATGCATAATACATCAGGTAACGAAAACCTTATTTCTTCAAGTTCAAAGGGCTGGTCATCAATAAATGCCAATGTATCAATTCCGATATTGATGGATTTCGCAATGGCATTAATGGATGAAGACTTTGAATTCCAGTTGATTTGCGGGTAAATAAAGTATTCCTCTATCCCAAGTTCCTTCAATTTTATCATAGCCGTGTTATGTTCGTTTTTACTGGCGATTGACTGAAGTATTCCCCTGTTATCAAGCACTTCCATGATATGCACTACCCCCTGGCGGAGGGTAACTTTTTCATCTTCAAGTAAAACACCATCCCATATTGTATTGTCCAGATCCCAGACAACACATTTCACCTTGTTTCTCTTTATTCCCGGCTCGTTCATTGAGCATTCACCTCCTCACAGTAAAAATAGATATAAACAACACACAAGGATTAAACGTGTCTGAATGCATTTGTCGCAATTAAAACCTCATGCATCTGTGACGTACCTTCAATTATTTCACTGGATTTTGCATCCCTGAACATTCTTTCAACGGGATATTTATTACAGTATCCATTAGCACCATGGATCTGTACTGCGTAATTCGCAGCAAGATTAGCTACTTTGGCGGCAAAGTATTTTGCATTCCATGTTTCCATAAGGCTGTCAGGATCCATTGCATCTTTCAGGTATCCTGCGTTATAACACATAAGTCTTGCTGCTTTAATATCAACTACCATTTCGGTTATCATTTTTTGAATAAGTTGATTTTCCCTCAAGGGTGCATTAAACTGCTTTCTTTTTCTTGAGTAGTGTATGCTTTCTTCCAGACAAGCCTGAGCTAGCCCTACCCCGCCGCATGCAACCGTATACCTCCCATAGTCCAACGCATACAGGGCAACATGCGTCAAGCCTGAGCCAATAGTACCTACAATAGCGTTTTGGGGAATACGGCAGTTTTCCAGATGAAGTTCTCCAATCATAGAAGCTCTGCATCCCATAAGCCCGCTCATCGGAACTACCGAAAAACCGGGTGTATTTCTTTCTACAAGAAAGGCGGTAGGTTTGTTTTCACATCTTACCATAACCAAAAACAGATCTGCAATTTGCGACATTGTTATCCATTTCTTGGTACCGTTTAATATATACTCATCTTCATAAAGCACTGCCGTTGCTTCTATATTTTTTGCATCGCTTCCGATATTGGGTTCTGTCAGTGCAAAAGCCCCTATTATTTCTCCGCAAGCCATTCGGGGCAAGTAATATTCCTTTTGTTCCACAGTACCCCATCTGAGTATCGCAAGTGAAACCATACCGTGTACAGTGAGGAGTGATCTGGCCGAAGAGCACCCTCGCCCAATCTCCTCATTAAGGACTCCGATAGAAACAGTATCAAGCTCCATACCGCCATATTGCTTTGGAAGCATCGATCCCAGATAGCCTTTTTGAGCTATCTTCCTCACAACTTCAATATCTAGCTTTTCTTCAATATCGTTCTTGCCGGCATACGGGGCTATTTCCTTATTGGCGAATTCCTTGAATTCGGTCTGCCATTCCATTTGTTGCGGGCTTAATTCAATTTTCATTGAATTCATCTCCATTTCGAAAAAACTTAAACAACAATGACTGCCTTTTTCTTTCTTACGATGCTTTCTTCTCAATAAGTCCGGTAATTGAATTAATTGTTCTGAAATTATTGAAGTCAAGATCGGTATTTTCGATTAAAATACCAAATTCCTTCTCAATAAACAAGACAAGCTGCATGGAAAACAGTGAATTAACAAAGCCCAATTCAAAAATGTCCTCATCATCTGTCAGTTCACGCTTTTTGAAAAACCTTGAGAGAAACTTCTTTACCTTTTCCTTATTTTCTTCCATCATAATCTTCCTTTCCCTATTTTATTAATACGTGTAAAAGCCTTTACCCACCTTTCTGCCATGCAAGCCTGCATCCACCATTTTCCGTAACAAAGGACAGCATCGGAATTTGGGGTCCTGGTAGCTTTCGTACAATATATCCAACGAATCGACAACCGTATCCAGCCCTATTAAATCAGCTGTTTCAAGAGGCCCCATTTTATGTCCGAAACATAATTTAAATATGTCATCAACTTCCTCCGGTGAAGCTACCTGATCCTGTACCACAAATGCAGCTTCGTTCATGAAAAGGTGTGAAATCCTGTTTGATACGAATCCCGGATAATCATTAACAATGATGCACTCTTTTCCCATACCTCCAAGTAATTCCTTTGTTGCTTTTATAGTTTCATCAGAGGTATAGTACCCGCGTATCGTCTCGATTGTATTTTTCATTGGCACGGGATTCATAAAATGTGTGCCAATCACCTTTTCCTTTCTATTTGTTAAAGCACCTACTTTTGTTATTGATATACAGGAGGTATTGACTAAAAATATAGTATGTTGCCGGCAAATTAAATCAATTTTTTTATAGACCTCCTTCTTGACATTCCATTTCTCTGATACGTTTTCAATAACAAAATCCACTTCGCTTAGCCGTTGGTAATCTGTTGAACAAGCGATACGCAACATGGCTGTTTCAATGTCTATTTGCTCTTTATTCTTACTGAACATTACTTGAAGGCGCATATTATTCCTGATATTTTCCCTGGCATTTTCAAGAATATCTTCTGAAATATCAACTAAAATAACCGAATATCCCGACTGCGCCAGATTTTGTGCGACGCCTGCACCCATGACACCTGCTCCGATTACACCTACAACTTTCATCCTTGTCACCTTCGCTTTCAAAAAAATTCGATTTACCGGATAAAGAAGTTGACCTCTCTTCCATAATTAATCATACGCTTCAGTTGTTCTCTGTTCGGTTTTACCCATTCAAACCCCATTTTTCCAAGTAACATCTCCGTTTTTTCACAGATTGCCTTAATCCTGGTTTGAGCATGAGATTCCAAAATGTTGGAGTGCACAATAAAGTCTGTAATATACGGTTTAAGTGTTTCATCTTCATATTTTTCATACAACAAATCCAAAAAAATTCCAAATTGCATTCCACGAATATCAATCCCAATAAAATCCGATTCTTCAATAAAATCTATGAATGTTACGTCCCGTGGATTGAATACATGGAAAACCTCATTATTTAGTGCCGCCCTTGTCAGCAGCAATACAACCGCCTTACTCAGATAATCAATATATGCAAAATCAAACAGTACCATTTCCTTTCCAAGTTCAGGTATCGCTTTTAATTTCAACAATGCGCGCATCATCAGATATATGAAGTTATTCTCAATGTTTTCCTGAAACTTGCCTGTCCGCGAGTCAAAAACAGCGTCGCCGATCCTGTAGATATTCACATTTAAGCCATTTTGTCTTGCCTCAAGGAGTTTTTGTTCTGCTTTTACCTTCGTCAGGATATAGTAGTTGTCGGTTTTCTGTCCCATGTCAAAATCATATTCCGTAAAAAGCTTATCATTGATCCCTTCAATGTTGCCAAGACCCGTCGCTATGGTAGAAATATGGTGTATATCTTTTTTTCTGCCCAGTTTTGCCAATCTGACAACCTCATCCACACCACCTACATTGATTTCGAAAAACTCCTCATACTTTCCATAATGCTCCACTTTGGCAGCAGAATTGATGATGCAGTCTATTGTCTCCATCAGATACGAATAGCCTGCGGGCTGTATTCCAAATCCCTCCTGCGCCAGATCACCTCTAAGGACATAAATTCTTTCTTTATACTTTTCATATATATCTCCGTCGAAGTAGAACCCAAGTTTTTGAATAAGCCTTTGCTCTGCCGTTTGATTATTTTCCGCCCGGATAACAGTGTAGATGTTCGAATCTGTTTTTTCAAGCAATTCCTTCAAAAGATATATTCCGAGATAACCAGTACTTCCGGTCAACAGAATATTGCAATATTTACGCTCTGCAGAAAGATCAATTCCTCTATACTGTTCATTTCTTTTCCTGTAGGAAATCAAGTCCGGCTCAAGAACTTTGATTGTTTTTTCCAATTGCTGATATTCCTTGAATTTCATTTTAGCATCATCGATTTTTTTTCTGAGATTGTCGCCCTGATAGGTAAGCTTATCGGCAAGCGCTGATATAGTGGGGAAATCATACACATCCGTAACATTGATAACAAAATTCTTCTGCAGTTCTGAAACAAGGCTGAAAGCAATCAGCGAGTCACCGCCAAGTTCATAGAAATTATCATGCACCCCTGCTTTCTCTATTCTGAAAAGTTCCTCCCATACCGAAGCAATTATACGCTCGGTTTCATTTGAAGGCGCTGTGTATTCACTGTTTAGTTCCGGTCTGGGATACTTGCGTCCGGAATCCAATAAATTCTTAATCTTGTTTGCATTAAA
>JAEWQC010000054.1 GCA_023399355.1 Bacillota bacterium
ACATTATACCGCGCCGAAGCAGAGCGGAGTGCGCATCTGGTCATGAATTGTAAGCAATTCATGTTATAATGAACACAGTTTTTATACCCAAAAAACAAGCTGGGCTGCCGGAATTTATGGATTCTTAATTTTGTACTAAGTGGGTGCAAAATTTATGGAAATAAATTTGTGTTTATAAAGACAGTCAAACTTTTCCGCCAAACCATTTAGTTACGCCATGTAGTATCAGGCTTCCATTTGCAAATGTTATATGTATTGATAAGAAAGTCTCTTTCTGGACAATGAAGGAGTGACCAATATAAATAGTAAAACATTGCTCCGGATTCTGAAAAAAATTGGATAAAGAGTATGTTACACCAAGAGAAGAACTGTATAATGACATACAGTAAGCAAATAAGGGGGAACCACGGATTTGTTAAATTTTTTATATGCGGAAGTAAATATTGTCGGAGCTACGGTTTTGCTTCTTCTGCTGGCAAACTGGAAGAAAAGCAGTTGCTTTAGTAACCTGCCTGTTGACCAGCAGATATTTAACGGCGTTATTTTTTTAAATCTGCTTATTTTTCTGTTTGACACAGGAATGTGGCTGGTGGACGGAACTTCTCTTCCTGTTCTTAAAGCGGTCAATTATACGGTGACGACATTGTATTATCTGTTCAATCCGTTGATTTGCTTTCTGTGGCTGCTGTATACCGATTTTAAAATCTACGAGAGCAGCTCCGGCCTGTTAAAACGGACAAGGTTCTACGCCATCCGGCCGCCGTGTCTACAATAATGACTCTGGCAAGCCCGTTTACGGGTTGGTTTTTTGTAATTGATGAGGGAAATCGCTACATACGGGGGCTGTTGTTCCCAGTCATGGCAATCGTATCAATTTCCTATTTGGCAGTCGCGTGCGGGATGGCTTTGAAAGATACTGTGAAAAACGGCTGGGACGTAAACAAGAATGTAAATTTTCCTTTGTTGGTTTTCCCTGCCGCGGTAATCGTGGCGGTCGCAATCCAGATTCGATTTTTTGGAGTCTCCATAATATGGGTCAGCGCTATGCTGGCGTGCACAAGTATCTATATCAATATGCAGAATGCGGAGATTTCAACCGATCACCTGACCGGGCTGTACAACCGCCGCCGCCTCGATCAGCATCTTCAGCGGAGAATTCGGGCGAAGCGCGCTGGTCATCTGTTGTTCGCCGTCATTCTTGATCTGAATGAATTCAAGAAAATCAACGACGTTTATGGGCATTTGGAAGGGGATAACGCGTTGGTCAGAACGGCGGAACTTCTTCGTCGGTCCTGTAAAAAAGGTGAAGATTTTATTGCAAGGCTGGGCGGCGACGAATTTATCGTCGTGGGTAAACGGGCCAGCATGGGGGAGATTGAACTGCTTATAGAAAATATCCAATCAAATGTTTCTATTTGCAATAAAAACCTACAATCAGAATATGTACTGTCGTTAAGTATAGGATATTCTGTGTTCCGCGAAGCCGATACGGTGGATTCTTTTTTGGCGGCTGCGGATAAGGAGATGTACCGCTGTAAACAAAATAGCAAGGTTTCCGTGAGATAACCCTCCTGACGCTATGCAAAGATTGAAACGGGAAGCATTTTCAGAAAAAATTGCCTCCGAGGGGGTGCGAGCACCAGGCGGTATCTTTTCTCACCGCTCAAGCCATGTTGAAGTTTGCTACCTGTTGTCAAAAAATAAATTCAGACCCTGCATTTGTAAGCACAAATTGTCGGGCATTGTTCTAAGTGCATTGCTATAATGAAGTCACAGTCAGAGAGAGGAGGTAGAAAATGATCGGTTGGATAGAAGGTATACAAAATGCCATAAGCTACATTGAGAATAACCTAACAGAGGATTTAAGCATTGAGGAAATAGCGGCATGCAGCTATGTCAGTGCGTTTCATTTTCAAAGAATATTTGTTGTGCTTTGTGGAATTACAGTAAGTGAATATATACGTAATCGTCGTCTTACACTTGCTGCTCAGGAACTTTCCAGAGAAAACGACAAGGTTATAAATATTGCCATGAAATATGGTTATAATTCTCCTGATAGCTTTGCAAGAGCATTTGCCCGATTTCATGGTGTTTCTTCCTCTGCTGCGACGAAAAAGGGTGCACGGCTTCGTGCTTATGCGCCTCTACACATTAAAATTTCAATGGAGGGCGGTACAATGTTAGAGTACAAAATTGCAGAAAAAGCAGCGTTTACAGTTATGGGTAAGACAAAAAGAACCAATACGGATGCCGGCTATGATGAGATCCCCATGTTCTGGAAAGAACATGAAAAAAGCGGGGAAAACCAAGTTGTCTGCGGAATGTATGGCATCTGTATGGATATTGATGGAAAAGAGTTTGATTATCTAATTGCCGACAATTATATTCCTTGGAACGAAATTCCAAATGGTTATGCAACTAAAGTGATTCCGGCGGGAACATGGGCAATATTCCCTTGTCATGGAGCACTTCCAAAATCCTTACAGGATGTGAACACAAAAATATGGAGCGAATGGGTTCCAAATTGTAAAGAGTACAAACTTGGCGGTAATTATAATATTGAGCTGTATGCGCCGCCTGCCGAGAAGCCAGAAGATACCTATTGCGAGATCTGGATTCCAATTGAAAAACTGTAACTCTCAATGATTATTTCCCTGAGACTCATGAAAAATGAGCCTCAGGGAAAAATCTTCAAGCGGATGATATGCACAAGGCACCTTGCGCCGCAGACAGTTCAGCCCAGAATAAAGTATTTGCCGGTAGTAGTTGAAATTACGTAAATGTTGATGCCATAAATTATTAAAGGAGGAAGTGCTATGAATATCCGGACAATTGAAGTGAATGGTTTGAAACTGGCAGTGGTAAAC
>JAEWQC010000085.1 GCA_023399355.1 Bacillota bacterium
ATTTACCACCATTACTTCTATTGCAGGCACGATCCCGCTTCCATTCCTTTTCGGAACCAGTTGCTGGGAGATTACGCCTTCAAGTACCGTTGCCAGTTGCCCCTTTACCTGGTTCTGCTGCGCCGGAGGAAACGAGTCGATGATTCTGTCGATTGTCTTTGCCGCACCTACCGTATGTAGTGTGGAGAATACCAAATGTCCCGTTTCAGCAGCCGTCAGCGCAATGGATATCGTTTCAGGATCTCTCATCTCCCCCACCAGGATAACGTCGGGATCTTCCCTCAGGGTTGCTCTTAGTGCTGCGGCGAAAGATCTTGTGTCCGGGCCCACTTCCCGCTGGTCGATCAAACCGCTCTTGTGCTTGTGCAGGTACTCGATCGGGTCCTCTATCGTTATAATGTGGGCTCTTCTCTCCTCATTGACCAGGTTCAGAAGGCTGGCAAGCGTCGTGGATTTTCCGCTGCCTGTCGGGCCTGTCGCCAGTATGAGCCCTCTTGTCTTTCTCGCAAAGCTCCTGACGATCTGGGGCAAACCGAGGGAATCAAACGGCGGAATGTTGAACGGCAGGGAACGGATTGCAACCGAATAGGTACCACGCTGCCTGTAAACATTTACCCTGAATCTTCCAAGACCCGGCTTGGAGAATGAGAAGTCAAGATCTCCATTTGCATCAAGCTGCTTTTTCATATTGTCATCCAGCAGTGAATTGACCAGCTCTGTTGAAATATCGGGAGTGACGACCTCGGTGTCTGCCACGGTCTGTAATATTGAATTCAGTCTCACTGTCGGTTTGCTTCCTACGTTGATATGAAGATCGGATGCTTTGACTTTGCATGTGTATTCCAGCAAATCATCCATTTTTCTAGTATTAATCTCTGGCATATACTGTTTTCACCATCTCCTGCATAGTAGTCTGGCCTCTGAGTACCAAGTCTTTACAGCTGTCAAAGAGGTTTACCATTCCCATCTTCATTGCTGTATCGCGCAACTGCTCTGCATTGCTTTCCTTTTCAATTAGGATTCGGTGTTCTTTCTCTATCAGCATAACTTCATGGATTGCCGCTCTGCCCTTGTAGCCCGTATTATTGCATGTGGGGCAGCCCCCCGCTTTATATAGCTGTACAGGCTTGTCCACATTCAGAAGTTTCATTTCTTTTTCATCGGAGGTATATTCTTTTCTGCAGCTCTGGCATACCTTCCTGACAAGTCTTTGTGCGATTACACCTACAACCGCATCCGCCACCAGATACGGCTCGACGCCCATGTCCACCAGCCTCGTAATTGCACCGGGGGCATCATTGGTATGGAGCGTTGAAAATACCAGATGTCCCGTGATAGCTGCCCTTACTGCGATCTGGGCTGTTTCTTCATCCCTAATCTCACCGATCATGATGATATCTGGGTCCTGTCTTAAAATGCTCCTTAATCCCGCCGCAAAGGTGAGTCCCGCCTTTGCGTTCACCTGAACCTGATTGATGCCTTCCATCATATATTCCACCGGATCTTCTACTGTAACAATATTCTTATCCGGTTGATTCACTTCACTCAGCAATGTATATAATGTAGTACTCTTGCCGCTTCCGGTCGGGCCGGTGAGCAGGACGATCCCATATGGCATCTTGATGATTTTATCCATCAGGGCGTTTTCATGTTCCGTAAAGCCAAGCATCTGCCGGTTAAATACAAACACCGTCCTGTCCAGAATTCTGATAACAATTTTTTCACCGAATACAGTTGGCAGTGATGAGACACGGAAATCATAACTTTTTGAATTGAGTTCCATTTCAATTCTGCCATCCTGGGGGATTCTTTTTTCGGCAATGTTCATGCCTGCCATGATTTTAATTCTTGTTGATACCGCGGAATAAAGGTTCTGCGGTATTCTCGTGCTTTCGGACAATACGCCGTCAACCCTGTAGCGCACTGCTACATTGTTCTCGAAAGGTTCGATATGAATATCACTGGCCCGGATGCTGATCGCCTGATAAATGATAGAATTGGTAAGTCTGACTGCAGGAGCGTTCTGGACATCATCTGTGACTGCTGCATCAATCTTTACATCAAGATTGATATCATATTCTTTTTTGAGATCCTCTATCGCCTTATCTGTTGCCTGTTTACCGTAATAAAACTCAATCGCTTTATCAATTGAGCTTTTGCTGGCAATAACAGGCTCTACCTTTTTTCGGGTAATGAAACAGATGTCGTCTATGGCAAAAACATTTAGAGGATCGCTCATCGCAACAATCAATTTATCATCCTGCATATTGACAGGAATGAGATTGTGTTTTTTTGCAACTTCCTTCGGGATGCTTCTGGCTACTTCAGAGTCTACAAAGATATTGTCGATTTCCACACGTTTGATGGACAATTGCTGAGAAAGGGTATCAATAATCTCTGATTCAGATATGATACCCTCTTCGATTAACACTTCACCCAGACGCCTCTTGGTGCGCATCTGAATTTCGAGTGCTTTATTAAGTTGGGCAAGAGACAGCTTGCCCGCTGACATTAGTATATCTCCAAGTCTTTTACGTTCCCTCATCAAAATAACCCTTTACCTTCTGTAAAATTCGAGTCTCTTCTAATTTTGTAAGGTTTTCTCTATTTTATTAAATTTTAAAATAACTTATACCTTATTGGATATATCGTCAACCAATTAGTATATCATTAATGGATTTTCATTGAATTTTATCATTATATCAATATTCGTGGACTTTTGTATACTGTTTTGCGCTTTTCTCCATGCTATATTTTCGTTTTGCCACTTTCATCTGTGCATCATAAGTGGTATCCGTTACAATCCATTTTCCATTTTCGCTGTCATAGACTTCATTCCAGGCATGATATCCGTCCACCAGGGTTGAATAGCCTTTGACCAGCTTTGCCGGTATTCCCAGACTGCGGAGCATTGCGGCATAGGTGGAAGCGTAATCATAGCATATCCCTTTTCCGGTCCTTATTGTATTGTCAATGTTCGGCAGATAATCATTATTAAGTTTGCTAAGCTTATCAAAATCATATGTTACATTGTTCACCAGAAAGTCGTATACTGCCTTGATTTTTTGACTGTCGGTTGTCAGGCCTTTGGTAAGTTCTTTTGCCTTAATGATTGCTGCCATGTTAGTGTTCCAGTTGATATTCTGTACGGATGCCAGATAAATTTGTTTTTCGTCCGGCAAATCCAGCTTGATATTTTTAGTGGATACGTATTTGTATTGATTATCAACAACATTCTCCAGAATGCTGACCTTGTATTCGCCATCACCCAATTGAAGAGGGAAGTTTTCAGTCGTCCCGTCATTCTTCAGATTGTATGTTACGTTTTGCCCGTCCTTTTCTACCATTACCTTAAGTTTGCTGTCAGTCTGCGCATCATATGCGAGTGCAATTATTCCGGATGACAGCTTGTCCGTAATGTAGGAAGCCGTCTTATCGGATCCGGCGGCTGCTGCTGGCATCATATTGAAAAGAAAAACCAGGGTGACAATTACTGCTGTAAATAGCTTCTTCATGAAGACTCCTCCTTCGGTAGCTGGCTGCCACTCTGGGATTCGCTGCGGTGCCGGTCGTTGACTGAAGTCAACTGCCCGCCCTTGCAGCCTGAATCCTGATCAGGCCCTTTAGCTTTGCGTCCCGGCCTTTCGACCGGTTTGCCTTTATCGTTGAAAAGTGATTTCAACAATAATCTTTCTGATTATTTAATGAAGCTCTTTATTGCATTTGAATATTTATGCAAATAAAAAACTCCCCTTTCGGTAACTGGCTGCCACTATTCGTATCCTTCCGGATCCGTTTTCAGGCCCTTTAGCTTTGCGCCCCTGACTTTCGTCAAGTTTGCCGTTTGTCGTTGAAAAGTTCCAACTTACGAATATTCTATTGTTTTAACTACATAATACCAGATAACTATTTGTTTTGCAACACTTTTCCAGTATTTTCTGACATATTTTTTCACATTTTGTTAACCTATGGTTCAAGCAGAATTGTCTCGTCAAGCCTTGCATGCAGAATCAACCTGTGGGTGGCGATATATATGGGGGTACAGGTTATAAGTGTCAACTCTGTTTCATCCTTGCTCCCCTTGAGCACCGATACGTCATCAGGCTTTACTACGAGCTTTTGATAGACTTTGTACCGGAATTCCGCTTTCTTTGTCGTAACAGAGATGGTATCCCCGACCTTCACTTCATCCAGTCTGTTGAAATAACGTCCGAACGTGTAATTTCTGTGTCCTGCCAATGAACAATTTCCAGGCTGCCCAAGGCCTGGCGTTCCTGGAATATGGCCTATGGCTCTGCTGAGATTCGAGGGCTTAACCCCTTCAACAATCGGGTATTTTATCTTTATTTTATCAATTTTTATAATACCAAGAACCGTTTGAGACTTTGCAGGTGATTTGGCGGAAACCGCAGTCCCTGTTGTATTGGACTTTACGGACGTAGTCTTCTCGTGCGCGTCTGCTGAAAATGCATCCTGCAGCTGTCCAAACGCCTCTTCCGGATTTGCATCGGAATTCGTGGCTGCTTCGGCAGATGCAGCATCCTCGCTGTTGTACCACTCAGCCATCAGTTTGTTTTCCTGCCATTGCATATAAAGCTTGCCTGCTAAAGGATACATTGCTATCAATATGCCTATGATTACGATAACTATTGCAAGTTTTTTCATATTCCTCCAAATACACACCTTATGGATATATCATACAGAAAATCTGGTATGTTATCAATACCCCGGATAATAATCATCAGATAGTGTTTAAAGTTATCAGGTCCGTAAATTTTAATAAATATGCATTAGCTTTACAATATGGGCAGACTCTGGGAGTGCACCGCTATCATGAAACACAGCCCTCCTCCTCGTTCTTTTCATGATTCTCTGTATCGTATATATTCAAAAAATCTTATGGAGGAGCCAAAACTACAAATGAAAAATATCTTGTATGGGTATCTTACCATGGTACCGGTGTTGTTCATCATGCCCTGCCATCTTCTTTCAGAACTAGAGTTTTAAAAATAATGTGCTGAATGATTATTTGCAGTGGTTTAAAAGCAGGAGGACTTTTTCATAATATATAATGAAGAAACAATGATTTTGAACTTATATAACCGTAAATCATTGCAGAAATATATTTTCCCTTATATCAAATGATTTCTGCAACATATACCCAGAAGGAGAATTGTTTATGCGGGAAAAAATACTGTGCTCTGTTGTAATTCCGGTATATAATGAAGAGCTTGTGATTTTGGAGACTTACAAGCGTCTGAAATCTGTCATGGATTCTTTGAAAGAGACCTATGAACTGATCTTTGTCAATGACGGCAGCAGGGATAAGTCAGCTTCCATATTGGAAGAGATCTGCGAAGGTGATCAAAACGTGAAGCTTGTGGATTTTTCAAGGAACTTCGGTCATCAGATGGCCAGTACGGCTGGAATGGACTATTCCTCCGGGGAAACAATCGTTCTGATTGATGCAGATCTTCAGGATCCGCCTGAAATAATCCCTCGAATGCTTGAAAAATGGCGTGAAGGCTTTGATGTCGTCTATGGGGTGCGCCTTAAAAGGAAGGGTGAGACATTTTTCAAGAAATTTACCTCCAAAGCATTCTACCGTTTGCTGAACAGCATGACAGAAGTCGAAATTCCGCTCGATACCGGCGATTTCAGACTTGTCGGCAGGAAGGTCTGTGATGCGCTTAAGACTACAAATGAAAGAAGCCGATATCTGCGGGGTCTGATAAGCTGGATGGGCTTCAGGCAGATCGGACTGGAATATGAACGGGACAAGAGGTTTGCAGGCAAAACGAAATACCCGCTGAAGAAAATGTTCAAGTTCGCATTTGACGGCATTTCATCGTTTTCCTACAAACCCCTCAAACTGGCTACATACTTTGGCAGCTTCGTTTCGATCCTGAGTTTTATCTACCTGCTGGTAGTCATTTACAAGGGTCTTTTCACAAACAGCACTGTGACAGGCTGGGCTTCGACACTTGCCGTCAGCCTGTTCTTCAACGGCATCGTCCTTATCATCCTTGGTATTATGGGAGAGTATATCGGCAGAATCTTCGACGAGGTAAAAGGACGGCCATTATATATTATAAGGGACACAAAGAATATAGACACTGATAAGATCATCAAAAGATGAGCAGCCCGGGAGGGGGGAGGGGGCTGGTCGTTGACTGCGTCAACTGCTCGCCCATGCGTCCGGGCTGGTCGTTGACTGCGTCAACTGCTCGCCCATGCGTCCGGGCTGGTCGTTGACTGCGTCAACTGCTCGCCCATGCATCCGGGCTGGTCGTTGACTGCGTCAACTGCTCGCCCATGCATCCGGGCTGGTCGTTGACTGCGTCAACTGCCCGCCCATGCGTCCGGGCTGGTCGTTGACTGCGTCAACTGCCCGCCCATGCGTCCGGGATTAAAAAACCCGAAAGATGCATGTGGAGGATGCATTTTCCGGGTTTCGACTTGAAAACTGTTTAGAACTTGATCATGGTAGCTTTTAAAACACCGTCGATCTTGCGAAGGCTGTCAAGGGTTTCATTGCTGACTTCCTGATCCACACTTACAAAGGAAACGGCTTTTTCGCCCTTTTTATTCCGGCTCCACTGCATTGCAGCTATATTGATGCCGGCAGTTCCCAGCACTGTTCCGATCCGGCCGATGATACCGGGCTTGTCGATGTTCTGGATTGCAAGGATGAACGGGCTGGGTTCAAAATCAAGCTTATAGCCGAAGAAATCAACAATTCTCATTTCCTCTTTGGCGAATATCGTACCTGAAACGCTTTGCGCGCCCTTCTTCGTGATGAATTTTACAGTGATAAGATTCATATACTTATCCAGTTGCGATCTTTTGCTCTCGATCAGCTCAATGCCCATATTCCGGAGCATGAGCTCCGCATTGACATAATTGACCTTCTCCTTGATGATCGGGTCAAGAAAGCCTTTCAGCACCGACAGGGAGAATACCTTGGTCTCTTTGTCCGCAAGATCGCCGCTGTAGATGACTTCGATCTTCTGTACGGTGTCCTTTTCTGTCTGGTAATAAATCTTTCCAAGCATTTCAGCCAACGTGATATACGGCCTGAGTCCATTCATATCCGCCACCTGCATCGGCGGCATGTTGACAGCTGCGACCATCCCGCCGGACAGCGCTTCACCCACCAGCTGCGTAACGGCTGTACCGACATTGTAATTGGCCTCTTCGGTGGATGCGCCAAGATGCGGCGTGATTATTACATTGTCGAATTCAAGGAGTGGATTGGTGTAGGTCTGATCCTCAGGCTTCTTATCGTAACCCGGTTCAGGATCGAGAACATCGATACCGGCACCGGCTACCTTTCCTTCCTTCAGCGCAGCGACAAGAGCCTTCTCATTTACAAGACCGCCCCTTGCGGCATTTACAATCCTGACGCCGTTCTTGCAGAGGTTCAATTCCTTTTCCCCTATGATTCCATAGGTCTCAGAGGTCTTGGGTGTGTGCAGCGTAATCAGATCGCTTTGTTTGAGAAGATCCTCAAGCCGTTCGCATTTTTCGACTCCAAATTTCTTGAACTTCTCATCGGTTATGTACGGATCATATGCCACTACTTTCATATTGCTGCCCTTGAGCTTTGTCGCAACAATGGATCCAATTCTGCCAAGACCTATGATACCTGCTGTTTTGCCGTCAAGTTCATTTCCAAGAAAACGGTTTCTCCTGAAATCGCCTTTTCTGGCAGCGGCATTCGCCTGCGGGATGTTTCTGAAAATACCGTAAGCCATGCCCACAGCCAGTTCAGCAGCGGCCATGATATTACTCTCCGGCGTATTGACTACGATGATCCCCTTTTTGGTGCAGGAGGGGACATCGATATTGTCAATACCGTTGCCCGCCCTGCCTGCCACTTTCAGGCTGGTACCGCGTTCAATCAGTTCGGCATTTACTTTGGTAACACTTCTGACTATAATCGCATCATAATCTGCAATAATTGAAAGCAGTTCCTCATGGGATAACCCAAATTTGGTGTCGACATCGAAGCCTTTGTCTCTCAGGTATTGTATACCTTCTTCCGCAATTCTTTCCGTAACAATGATTTTCATAGCAAATCCTCCTTAGGCAATCATTCTGTCTATCAGAGCCAGCAGCTCTTTTATTTCATCTATCGTGGCATCCGCCATATGTGCGATTCTGAAGGTGACTTCCTTGAGGTCCCCATAGCCGTTGGAAATCATGTAGCCCTGCTCACCGAGTTTTTTGTTCAGGTCACTGACGTTGATCCCTCTGGTATTCCTAATTGTAGTCAGGGTATTTGAGGCATATTTTTCTTCAGGAAACAGTTCGAAATTCTCTTTTGCCCACGACCTTACAAGGCCGGCCATTTCCAGATGACGGGCAAATCTGTTTTCAAGGCCCTCTTCGAGTATCCTGTCAAGCTGGTAGTCCAAAGCAAACATATGGGACAAAGAAGGGGTGGACGGGTACTGATAGTCTTTCTTCTTTATATAATTGTACAAGTCCAGCAAATCCAGATACAAGCCTCTGAACGGAACCTTGGAAGCAGCGGCGACCGCTTTTTCCGAGAAGGAGCATATGGCCATTCCCGGAGGGAGTCCCAGGCACTTCTGGGTTGAAGTGATGCATATGTCCACGCCCAGTTCATCCACATTTATTTTGGTACCGGCCATTGAGCTGACCGCATCCATGCACCAAACCACTTCCGGATATTTTCCGAGTACCTGCGCTATTTCATCAACCGGGTTCATAATACCGGTAGAGGTTTCATTATGTGTAATTGTCACAAGGTCGTACTTTCCTGTGGAAAGAACTTCCTCTACCATTTTGGCAGTAGTCGGCCTGCCTGGTTCGGAGGAAAACAGATCGGCCGGAACACCGTTTGCCGCAGCCATTTTGTACCATCTGTCGCCAAATGCGCCAACAGAGAAAATGGCAGCCCTCTTTGCCGTGCAGGAACGGACCGAACCTTCCATCAGACCACTTCCTGAAGAAGTCGAAAGTAGGATGGTATTGTTCGTATACATCACCTTCTGCATTTTCTCGGATATTGCTCTCTGCAGGCTGGATGCGTCTTTTGTCCTGTGTCCGATCATGGGTGTCGCCATTTTTTGAAGAACATCTTCCCTGACCTCAACCGGTCCCGGGATAAAAAGCTTTTTATGCATAAATACCCTCCTTGCGGCAGTACCGAAAGTCCTGCGGCGAAATAAAAATAAAAAAGGTCAAATCCCCAATTGAGACCTGACCCCTAAAGCATGCACGAATACATGTTAGATTTACTCTGTCCTTTTGCCTGAGAGATTATGGCTTCATCAGCCTTGCCCCTTCGGCGCCGTCATGGTCTCTCCAGAGATCCGTCCCGATAAGGTCGTAAACTCCCTCATCGATCATCCGACCCTATTAAGTTAAAAGTTAGATTTATTATAATGAATGGTCGTGTCAATGTCAAGCCTTTAATTTTGCTGCATATAAATGAGTAAATCAACATTAGTCCCCAGAAGCCATGATTTATCCCTGTTGTCAATGGAAATCCCTGTGATTATTTCGTTCTTTAATTTTAAACTGTCTTGATTGAGATCTTGGTCAGCTTTCTTTCATAATTTGCTCAATGCCATAACTAAAAACTTTTTCAAATCCACTCACCCTCCCACCTTTCACATGGATTATTCTGTTGCCATATCTGGATGTTTCAGTCGAGTGTGTAACCTGTACGATGGTTTTTCCCTGCACCTCATTGATTTTATTAAAAAGCTGCATGATTTCTGTTCCCGGCTTGGAATCCAGGCTGCCGAATGTTTCATCCGTCAGTAAAAAATCGGGTTCATATGATTTGCACACCTGTTTATAAAACCGCTTGGTGAGCAAACCGAACCAAATTTTTATCTCATACAGGTTCTGCAGGCAATAAATCAGTTTATTCTTTCGTTCGGCATCCTGTATGGAAGAATCTTTATTGATTCCGGTCAGTTGCTAATTTTCAAATAATGCATGGGTTGGAGGATGCCCGACCTTTAAAAAAGGCGCATCAGCTCTTCCGTCGTTTCACGTCTGCGAATGATCCGGGGATTGCCATCAAGACCGATCATCACCTCTGCGGGCCGCAGACGGCAATTATAGTTTGAGGACATGGAGTAGCCATAAGCTCCGGCATCCATGATTCCAATGATATCGCCTTCCCTTACAGGCGGCAGTTCTCTGTCCATCGCGAGAATATCGCCGCTTTCGCAAATATTGCCTGCAATTGACATTATATTCGTATTTCCCGTTTTAACAATCAGATCGTTTTCATAGACTTCAATATCATGATATGAATCATACAACACCGGTCTCATCAGCACATTAAAGCCGATATCCGTGCCGGCGTATGCAGTGGAACCATTCTGTTTGAGCGCATGTACGGTACCGAGCAATATTCCGCATTCCGCCGTTATGTATCGTCCCGGTTCCATTTTAACCCTGGACTCCTTATGCCGGGCTTCTGTCCATTTTGCAATAAGCCCGGATAATCTTCCTCCCAGGTCCTCAAGATTCATCCTCTTCTGCCCATCCTGCTTATGATAGGGAACCCCCAGGCCGCCTCCCATATCGATGAATTCCAGTTCCTCAAACTGCTCTGCCACTGAAAGAAGTGATTTTACTGCTGAAACATAGGGTTCAGCGTCCATGAACAGGGAACCGATATGCTGGTTGATTCCGATAAGCCGTAGTCCATATTCTTTCAATACCGACCTGACCTCACCGGATAATTCCATATTGATTCCGAATTTGGTATTCTCCCCTCCTGTAATTACTTTTTCATGATGCCCCGCACCTATCCCCGTGTTGAACCTCACAACCGCAGCTCCGCCAGGATTCAGCCTTCCATAACGGTGCAGCTGTGAAATGGAGTCGCAGCTGACAGACACGCCCTGATCCAGAGCATATCTCATTTCCTCAACAGAGACATTGTTTGCCACAAACAGAATCTCTTCCGGCCTGTAGCCGGATGCGAGCAACAGATGTATCTCACCGGGCGACATTGCATCAGCATCAAAGCCCTCCTCCCTGATGATCTTTAAGAGCTCCGGATTGGAATTTGCCTTTATAGAGTAGTAGGGTTTAAAATGAGGGCAGGAAATCAAGCCTGCTATTTCGCGGCATCTTTCGCGTAACAGGGCTTCATTATATAAATAGAGAGGGCTTCCGAATTCTTCCAGAAGGGTTGATGGCTTGCTTTTTCCAAAAAAGCCGGTCTGTTCCGTGAAGTATGTTTTCATGCCGGATCCTCCAGTAGAAGTACATAATTCATACTATTCAGAGAAGCCGTCTTTTTGTACCGAATCAGGTTATTATGGAGAATTATTTGTTATGAATCTTGAAAATAGATATCTGCCGCAACATGCAGGATAAAGATTTACTGCATGCCAAGGATTGGCTGTATGTCGTGAATCGACTGCGTGCTGCAAATCGACTGCGTACCGGGAATCGACTGCGTACTGCAAATCGACTGCGTACCGTGAATCGACTGCGTGCCGGGAATTGAAAGAGGAGCCTGAAATCCACAGCGTGCTAAGGATTAACAACGGGCTGTTTCGCATCAGGAGAAGGAGTGGCATGCGTTTTGCCTCCGGATTTACTGTTATTGGAGGAAGTGGTCTTTGAAGTGGATTTTGTCGCAGACTTCTTATATTTTATGGTCTTGTAATCATCCGCACTTTTTACAGTGTCTGATGCAGCATTCGCTGCTGTCCCGGTAACTGCGGACAATAAAGGCATTTCAAATGCTCTGCCATTTTTCGCAAAATTCATTGAACATACTGTTATTACTGCCATCAGTAAAACTGTTCCAAATGTATAAAATAATCTGCCGGCAGCAGATTTTCCTGTTTCCTTCATGGTACCCTCACTGTTCTCCCAGCGGCTTGAAGCTGTTGACACATGTATTTGCCGTTATTCACATCATACTACTGTTTGACGGCTTTGTCGATGAATTGTTCCAACGCCCAGTTTCGTGTAAGAACGATCTGCGGATGCAGAAACCGACCAGTTTTCAAAACATGTTCGATTGTATTGTCGATGCCTGCAACAATTGCTTCTTCAAGGCTCGATTCCGCGGCCTTCCGTATTTTGTCCAGCCCTTCATAGCTTCTTCCCTCTTCGATGTAATCCGCGATGAATACAATACTGCTGAGCCTATCCATGTTCACACAACCCATCGTATGATTTGAGACCGCATCCAGTACGTCCCCGTCCTCCACCTCAAAAAGATCCCTCGCCAGAAAAGCGCCAATCATGCCATGCAGGACTTCCGGCTGCCTTTGCATGATGCTGTCGACAATGATCTCATATTTTTTACAGAGTGCGAAAGCTGAACTTTTATCCAGATCCTTCGCACAGTCATGGATAAGGCCGGCCAATCCGGCCTTGCCGACATCTTCTCCATATTTTTCAGCCAGCATCCGGGAGGACTCCATCACATGGATGGAATGGCTGAATCTCTTTTGAGACAGCATCCTCTGCAGCCTGTTTTTGATTTCATCGATGTTCATCATATCGGTTTCCTGTACAAGCCCTCATTGATAATATATTCCTCTACGCCCTCTGCCACAAGATATTTGATGGATTTGCCACGACTGCATCTTTCCCTGATTTCACTTGACGATAAATGAATCAAAGGAGCATCGGCCAGATTAATCCTTGCGGCATATTCCGATTTCAGCCGTTCGACCGTTTCTTCTGCAGATTTTTCCCAAGTGCCCGGCCTTTTTACTGCGATAAATTCGCAGAGTCCAAAAACAGTTCTGAATTCTTTCCATGAAGTAAGTTCTGGTATAACATCCGCTCCAATAATAAAGTATAATGCCGTCTCATCCCCGTATACCTTTTTAAGGGTCTGGAGCGTGTTGACGGTATATGTGTAGCCGACCGTATCGATTTCGACTCTGGAGGCTTCAAAAAATGGATTCGAACTGACTGCCCGCCGAACCATTTCATATCTCTGCTCCGGATCGATCACCTCGCTGTCGCGCTTGTGCGGCGGCAGCCCTGATGGGATCAGCAGCACTCTTTCGAGGGCAAAACTCTCCCTCACCGATTCTGCAATGATAAGATGACCGCAATGGATCGGGTTGAATGTCCCTCCAAGTATTCCAATTCTTTTAAAATGCTGCAGCATAATCAATTTCCCATCGCAAAAATTTTACAATCCCTTCAGTCAAGAGAAGTGCTGGATTAAAACACTACCCGATGCCAGAGATTAATGCACTGCTCAAAGTTTGAGCAATACTCCAACTTTGAGTATTATACTAATCTATTTTCTCTCTATCATCAATCATTTTTTAATTCCAATATCTTTGCGGTAGTGCATATCCGGGAAACTGATTTTACCAACTGCAGCGTAGGCCTTGTTTCTTGCCTTTGTCATGGTACCGGCAACCGCCGTCACACCCAGTACCCTGCCGCCTGCCGTAAGGCATTTGCCTCCTTCAAGTTTTGTCCCTGCATGAAATACGATAACATCGGGATCTTTTTCAACCTCTTCCAGCCCCGTTATCTCAAGCCCTGTGGCATACTTCCCGGGATAACCGCCGGAGGCCAGAATGACACATACAGCGGCATTATCACTCCATTCAATGTTCATGGAGTCCAGTCTTTCGTCAATAACAGCATCGAATATTTCCAGGATATCCGTTTTTAACCTTGGCAGCACTACCTGTGTCTCGGGATCGCCAAACCGGGCATTGTACTCCAGTATCCTGGGTCCGTCCGCTGTAAGCATGAGTCCAAAATACAGCACGCCCTTGAACTTGCGGTTTTCACTGTTCATTGCCCTTATGGTGGGCAGGAATATGTTTTCCATGCAGAAGTCATTCAATTTTTTATCATAGAGCCTGCTGGGCGAAAATGTTCCCATTCCGCCGGTATTCAACCCCATATCGTTGTCAAGCGCACGCTTGTGGTCCTGCGAACTGACCATGGGCACAACCGTTTTACCGTCTGTGAAAGCAAGGATTGAGACTTCAGGCCCTTTTATAAACTCTTCGATGACAATCCTGTCACCGGCTTTGCCGAAAACCTTGTCCGACATCATCTCATGAACTGCCTTACCGGCTTCCTCGAAATCCTGAGCGATGATTACACCCTTTCCCAATGCCAATCCGTCAGCTTTGATTACTATGGGATAGGTTGACTTTGCCAGATATGCAATTGCATCTTCAGGTTTGTTAAACACCTCATAGCCGGCGGTAGGCAAACCGTACTTTTTCATCAATTCTTTCGAAAATACTTTGCTGCTTTCTATGGCAGCGGCGTTCTGTCTTGGTCCGAACGCCCTGATACCGGCTGCATCCAATGCATCAACCATACCGGCTGCAAGCGGATCATCCGGGGCAACTACTACAAGATCTATTCCTTCTTTTTTTGAAAAGTTCAGCACCCCTTCAATATCTGTCGCCTTGATCGGAATACACTCCGCAAGTGATGCAATTCCGCCGTTTCCGGGTGCACAGTACAACTTTTCCACCCGTGGGCTTTGAGCAATTTTCCAGGCCAGCGCGTGTTCGCGTCCGCCCCCTCCTATAATAAGAACTTTCATCCTCTTCTCCTCCAGTTACTATTTCCATCTTGCGTTTTTCATATGTTACTTTACATTATCATTCATTCCAGCCGCAGAGATGCCAAGAGTCGGCTTAATGTTTGAAATGCCTCATTCCGGTAAATATCATTGCGATTCCGTACCTGTCGCAGGCATCGATCGACTCCCGGTCACGTACGGAACCTCCCGGCTGGATGATTGCAGTGATTCCCGCCGTATGAGCCTCCTCAACACAATCGGCGAACGGAAGGAATGCATCCGATGCCATCACTGCCCCTTTGGTTCTGTCTCCGCCATAATCGACTGCGACCTTCAGGGAAGTGATTCTGTTCGTTTGTCCCGGGCCAATGCCAATCGTTTGATTTGCCTTTGCAAGTACAATGCCGCTGGACTTCGTGTGCTTTACCACCTTCATTGCAAACAGCAGATCCGCCAGTTGTTGCTCCTCAGGCTTTGTTTGCGTAACACACTTCATTTCTTCCGAATCGACCAGTTCATTGTTGTAATCCTGAACCAGCAGACCTCCTGTGACCTTTTTCATATCATATGTACCGGCAGGGAGTTTTGCGGATATATTCCCCAACCGCAGAAGCCGTATATTTTTCTTTCGGGTAAGGATCTGAAGGGCCACCTCTGAAAAATCGGGAGCTATCACGATTTCATAAAAAACCTTGCTGATTTCTTCAGCCGTTTGTGCATCAATTTCCCTGTTGGCGGCAATAATCCCGCCGAATGGGGACAATGGATCCGACTCATACGCCAGCATGTAGGCTTTCCATATCGAAGCGGCGCTTGCTGCACCGCAGGGGTTCGCATCCTTGACAATAACTGCCGTCGGCTCGTCAAACTCTTTTAAAAGCTCAATTGCGCCATTTGCATCACTTATATTGTTATAGGACAGTTCTTTTCCGTGCAGTTGCCTTGCGTCGGTCATACAACCGATATTTGGCCCCGTTTCCCTGTAGAAGACGGCCTTCTGGTGCGGATTTTCACCATACCTCATCTCCTGGGCCTTTTCAAAGGTAAGTGAAAGGGTTTCCGGGAAGAACTCTTCCCCAAGCTTGTCCCTGAAGTATTGTGCGATTAATGTATCGTAGTGGCTGGTATGCTCGAAAACCTTGTAAGCCAATTTGAATCTGGTCTTAATTGAGACGTCGCCATTCAGCTTTATTTCACTGAGCACCTTTTCATAATCCGACGGATCCACAATAACCACCACATCCTTATAATTTCCAGCTGCAGCCCGCATCACGGCCGTCCCGCCTATATCGATATTTCCAATGGCTTCCTCAAGTTCAACATTGCCTTTGAGGATTGTCCGGGCAAACGGATACAGGTTCATGACAACCATATCAATGGGTTCAATCCCGAGTTCCTTGATCTGCTTCATTTGTTCCTCTTTGCCCCGAATTGCCAGAATGCCGCCGTGCACCTTCGGATGAAGCGTACTCACACGTCCGTCAAGGCACTCGGGGAAATCTGTAACCTCGGAGATGTCTGTTACTTTCAGCCCGGCTTCCACCAGCACGTTTTGTGTGCCTCCCATGGATACGAGCTCCACGCCCCGCTTCAGAAGCTCCGATGCCAGTTCTGCAATACCTGTCTTATCCGATACGCTAATCAACGCGCGTTTTATCATCCATTCCACTTCCTTCACCAATCAATCTGGACTTTTCGGCCGTCAAGGGTCAGGCGGCCTTCCTTGTAGAGCCGGATCGCCTTGGGAAGGATTTCCCACTCGGCTTCCTGCATTATGCGCAGCTGCAGTGTTTCCGGTGTGTCATCGGGTTTTACTTCAACGGCTTTTTGCAAAATGATCGGCCCCGAGTCATATTCAAGATCTACAAAGTGCACAGTTGCACCGGATACCCTTACGCCGTATTCCAGTGCCTTTTGATGCGGTATAATGCCGTAGTAGCCTTTCCCGCAGAAGGATGGAATCAAAGAGGGGTGTATGTTGATGATCCTGTTCCGGTAGGTATCTATGAAACCCTGTCCAAGCATGGACATGAATCCTGCAAGCACAACCAGATCCACTTCACAGCGTTTAAAGTGCTCCATAAGAGCACTGTCGTATTCCTCAACGGAGCCAAAGCTTTTTTTAGAAATCACCGCTGCCGGTATATTGTTTTTCTGTGCTCTCTCAAGAGCATAAACACCTGCCTTGCTTGATACAACCGTTATAATTTCACACCCGGCAAGGTATCCGTTTTGAATTTTATCAATGATTGACTGCAGGTTGGTACCCCCACCTGAAACCAATATCCCAAGCTTTAGCATAAATCTGTTCCAGCCTCTCCCTTAATTACTTTACCCCTCATACTCCTTCTGCCCTGAAATCCATCCTCTTCATTTTATCCCCCCGCACGAGAATTTATTTCCCTCAAGCGGTACATCCATAGGATATTGGGAATTGAAACAGGCCGTACAAAAGCCGCATTTCGAGTCCGGTGCGATTCCAAGGAGACCTTCAAGGCTAAGATAGCCCAGACTGTCCGCGCCTATTTTTTTGCATATTTCAGATACCGTATGCTTTGAAGCCATCAACTGATCCGAGGAGGATATATCTATTCCAAAATAGCAGGGGAATTTGTATGGCGGAGAACTGACCCTCATGTGAACTTCCTTCGCGCCTGCATCCTTGAGCATCTGTACGATTCTTCTCGTGGTGGTGCCCCTGACGATGGAGTCGTCGACCATGACAACCCTCTTTCCTGCTATTTCCGATTTCATTGCGTTGAACTTTATACGAACGCCCGATTCCCTCTGTCCTTGTTCGGGCTGTATGAAGGTTCTTCCGACATATCTGTTTTTAAGCAGGCCCTGCCCATAAGGTATGCCCGACTGTCTGGAATAGCCCAGTGCGGAATTCAGGCCGCCGTCAGGTGCGCCTATTACAACATCGGCTTCAACGGGATGTTCGATCGCAAGCTTTTTTCCCGCTTCTATCCTGGCCTGCAGAACGCTTGCACCATCGATAACACTGTCCGGTCGTGCAAAATATACAAATTCGAAGATGCAAAGGTGAGAATCTTCCTTCCTTTTGGGTTTGATGGATTTTATCCCGTCAGCGTCAATAAGGACAATCTCCCCCGGCTCCACATCCCGTACCAGCTCCGCACCAACCGCGTCAAGCGCACATGACTCGGAAGCAAGTACATGTGAATTTCCGATCTTACCGATGCAAAGCGGCCGGATGCCATGTGGGTCTCTTATGCCGACCAGCCTTTTGGGAGTTACTATTACAATCGCATAAGATCCTTTTATCGTATCCATGACTTTTTCAAGTGTTTCCTCTATATTATCACTGAAAACCCTGTGCCTCGATATAAGGTTGGCGATGACCTCCGTATCGCTGGTGGTCTGAAATATGGCTCCGTTTTCCTCCATGGAACTCCTGAGTTCGGCAGCATTGACAAGGTTGCCATTATGCGCGAGAGCCAGTTGTCCGACCTTGTATTTTACAACCATCGGCTGTGCATTCTCCCTCAGACTTGCCCCTGTTGTGGAATATCTGACATGTCCTATCGCAATACGGCCTTTGAGATGGTTTAGAACGACTTCATTGAATATCTCGGGTACCAGACCCATGTCCTTGTGGTGAAGAATGATACCGTCATCGTTCACAGCGATTCCGGCGCTTTCCTGACCCCTGTGCTGAAGCGCATACAAGCCATGGTATGTCATACGTGCCACATCGTACTTGTCGCAGTCGAATACGCCGAATACTCCGCATTCCTCATGGAGTTTCCCGAACATCACATCTTCATTTGACCCGTTTCCCATGTTATAATCCTTCTTCCTTGAGTTTCTTCTGCAGTTCCGTATTTTTTTGCTCAACCTTTGCAGCAAGGCTCTTCTTGTAGTCCTTCATCCGCTCTCTCAATACGGGGTGCAGCCCCGACAAAATCTGTACTGCCAGAATTGCGGCGTTTTCAGCGCCATCGATTGCCACCGTTGCCACCGGTATGCCCGCAGGCATCTGAACGATAGAGAGCAGTGAATCCAGGCCATCCATGGTCGATGACTTTACAGGAATCCCGATTACCGGCAGCGGAGTAAATGCTGCCAGAACGCCAGGCAAATGAGCAGCTTTTCCCGCCGCCGCTATAATTACTTCAAAACCGTGATCTTCCGCATTTGCAGCAAATTCAGCCGCCTTATCAGGTGTCCTGTGGGCAGAACATACCATTGTTTCGGTTTCAACTCCGAATTCCTTCAATAACTTTATACAGCTCTTCAAAACAGGAAAATCTGAATCACTTCCCATGATGACAGCTACCTTTGGGGTCTTTTCATTCTTCATCCAATCCCTCCGTACTATATGAAATGATTTATATCCCTCTAAAAAGAAGAAAGTCCGCTTTTAGACGGACTTCCCTGCTTCAATTGAATCAGCGGATTTAGACACAGGATGTACGCCATTGTCACAAATGCGGTCAGTCCTGCAAGTACAGCCGTCCCTACATTCATACCATGCGCGCCGAGCTGAAAGAGCCTGTCCATAAATCACGCCTCCTGTAAAATGAAAATGCAATTGTTTGACGATCTATTATTCTTACCCGGGGCTGGTCGCCAACTCAAGTCAACTGCTCGCCCCCGCATCCTGTCAAGTCCGGCAAAATGCTCAAATGTTCGTATTTTGCTTCTTTTTTCAGAACCGGACTGTTCCTGGAAGTTTTTCCGCAACTGAGATCCGCCTGCTGTTCGCCGCGTTTGTTTCATCCATCTCAATCCCTTTAACTCCAAGGCATTGACGTTGCGTTTCAGTTTACCCGTTTAAATTTATATTCGTCTTTCACCTTATTAATACTATCAAATGAACGAACGATTTGTCAATCTCAAACATTGATAGATACGAACATTTTTTTACTTTTATCAAATAACATTCGTGTTCTTGTAATGTAAAACAAGGCGATTCTTTTGTATGATGGTATATAATATCGCACAAGAACCGTCACTTTATTCCGCTAAATATAATTGAGCAGAAGTATGAATAATGGCAGTGTAAAGAGTGACAGCACCGTGGTATAGATCACATTGTCCGTTGCCTGCCTGCTGTCAGAGCCATAAGCCGCCGAAAGTGCCGTTATGATTGCTGCACACGGCATAGCCATGTCAAGGATCACAATCGTCCTTACAAACGGGTTGATCAGATTTCGAAGCAATAGAAGGATTGCCAGGACTGCAAGCGGAATTAACAATAGCTTCAGTACAGACAGTACCAATGTGACCGGCTTTTTTAAAATGGCAGCGAAGCCGCCTGAAGGATTATTCGCAACGGAAATTCCTATATACATCATTACCAGCGGCAGCGTACAGTTCCCCAGCGGATTCAGCGCACTGTAAAAGAAATTGTAAACGACTGCTGCGGTGGCATTGGCCTGTATGGTGCGGTATAAATTTGTGAGTGCAAATATCAGGCCAATCATACAGGAAATTGTATTGGGGGAAATGAATTTCTTTAATGTATCAGCAAGAGACAACCCTTTATGCCTGTTCAACATGAACACGCCTGTCGTCCAGCAAAGCAATTCAAAAGCAAGTACGAAAAAGGCCGCCACCACAACCGCTCTTTCACCCAGAATGGCTTTAAAAAGCGGCAGAGCCAGATAACCGACATTTCCAAACATGAGATGAGCTTTAAATACATTCGCCGTTGAGCCTTCCAGCTTCATAACCTTGCTGAAAAGCATTCCGGCAGAT
>JAEWQC010000152.1 GCA_023399355.1 Bacillota bacterium
ATGTACATCCACATATTTTTGACGAATATCTTAAAGCAATAAAACACCTTAAAGAACAATATAATAAATCAGGTATTGTCTGTGGTATTACTAGTAATTTAAATGAAAATAAAACTACATATGGTGGCCGAATAATAAAGAATCGATTTCTTTATACCTCAAAGTTGCTTGATCCGAATAATGACTTTCAAGAGTGTGATTTAGGAAACGCAAACATTATGTTCATTACAAAAGAAGTGATTAATAAAACTGGTTTCTTAAGTGATAAGTATACTCATGGAGTTGCTGATTATGACATTACTCTTAGAGCAAAGAAAAAGGGGTTTCCTGTTATTCTAACTACTAAATATTGTGGAATTTGCGAATTTGATCATACAAGCACTTATATAGATTTTTCGAATTATTCTTTCAGTGAGAGATTAAAAATACTATATTCTCCAACTGGCTTAGCATTCAATGATCAGATAATTTATATGAAAACTCATTTCTTCTATAGGTTACCCTTTTATTATCTTATAGGCATTTTTAAAGCACTATTCCCCAAGCAATATCTAAAACTTGACAAAAGAAGAGCTATAAAATGATTAAAGTATTCTTTATTGATCCTCAATCTTACAACAACCTTGAGGTTTATGATTACAATCTCTTAAAAAAATTTTCTGACATCCAAATTCAATTTTATGCGAATGAAAATTTTGAAAAAGAATTCTGTAATGGAATTAAAATACACAGATTATTTAAGTATACCCGTTATAAGTTTAAAATTTTTAAAGCTTTAGATTACTCAATAAGTATTATAATTTTATTTCTCAAAACGATATTACAGAAGCCGGATATTATACACATCCAATGGATTCGTCTTTGGGTAATAGATTACATGTATTTAATACTAGTGAAATCATTTACTAGTGTTAAAATTGTTTACACAGCACACAATTTATTGCCACATGAGCCTAGAAAAAGGGATTTCCTAATATATAAAAGATATTACAAGTTGGTGGATGCCATTATAACACATTCAAATGTAACCAAGGATGAATTAGCAAGATCATTTAGCTTGCCAGTAGCTAAAATTCATGTTATTCCTCACGGCCTTTTGGAGTATAGTCTGGATGTAAATGAAGTTGAGAAAACCAAGAATAATTTGATGAATAAGTATTCTACTCCAAATAGGATAGTATTTGCTTCTCTTGGTGTGCAAAGTTTTTATAAGGGATCTGATTTAATAATGGATGTTTGGAAGAATAACACTATTTTGCATGATGAAGCGAAATATAGACTTCTCATATTAGGAAAGAATAATAATATTGACTTTTCTTCAATTAAAGAAATCTCAAATGTATATATAGAAGATCGGTTTCTCTCTAATAATGAATTTAAAGCTATTCTAGGGATTACGGATGTCTTATTAATGCCTTATAGAGAAATTTCTCAAAGTGGCGTATTATTAACAGCTATTAATGAGAGAACACCCGTGTTAGTAACGGATATTGGAGCTCTAAGTGAACCATTAAACATTGCTGATATTGGATGGAATATTGGGAAACCGGAATTTAAAAATCTAGAAACCAATATATTAAAAATAATACTAGATACAAATTCTATCAAAAAGAAGAAAAACAACACAACTGGATGGAATAAAATACATGAATATTATAATTGGCAACAGATTTCTATAAAGACATCATTACTTTACCATTCTCTTTAATGAAAATTGTTTATTTACATCAATACTTTAAATTCCCAAATGAAAATGGTGGAACACGTTCATACGATTTGTCGATTTCCTTTATAAGACATGGGTACAAAGTAGTAGTTGTTACAGCAACTTCAGATAAAAAACACAAGAGCTCTGCTCGCTGGCATATAGAAGAGAAAGAAAAAATAGAAATACATCATATCTATTTACCATATGCCAATCATTTATCATCTTTACAGAGGTCATTGGTATTTCTGAAATTTTTGTGGTTTTCGAGTTTTCATTTATTAAGTATTAATGCGGATTTTGTTTTGGCAACTTCCACTCCACTTACTATTGGAATACCTGCTATAATAAAAAAATGGTTTTCTAAAACACCCTACATTTTTGAAGTCCGGGATGTATGGCCTGAAGCTGTGATTGCAATAGGTGCCATTAAAAACAAACTGGCTCAAAAAGAACTTTTTAGGTTAGAAAGAATGATTTATAAACATGCTGCTGCTATTGTCCCTCTTTCGAATGATATGAAAGCATCCATTGATAGGAGGTATCCCGAGTTTAAATTTAAAACTAGTGTTGTGATATCCAATATCTCGGAAATAAATCGTTTTCAACAAAAAGGTTTGAATAGTAACATTATTGAAAAGTCAATTGGCTTTGCACCACGGTTTTCTATATTGTATGCCGGCACCTTTGGTCGGGTGAATGGTGTTGATTATGTTGTAAAATTGGCTAAGTATACATTGAAGTATGATCCGCAGCTTGTTTATATCTTGATAGGTGAAGGAGCGGAAAAAGAAAATGTCCGTTTACTGGCAGGAAAGGAGGGTGTCTTGAACAAAAACCTTTTTATTCTGGAATCCGTTACCAAGAATGAATTGCCCGATTGGTACGCATCTGCATCAATGGGTTCTTCATTTGTAATTGACATTCCTGAACTGTGGGCAAACTCTGCCAATAAGTTTTTTGATGCTTTAGCAGCTTCTAAACCAATTTTAATTAATCACGAAGGTTGGCAAAAGAAAGAAATTCAGCAAAATAATGTTGGTTTTGTGTTACCAACAAAACTAAGTGACGTTGCAGTACGTGAATTTGTCAAATACACTCAAAACAGAGAACTAATTGAGAAACAGCAAGTAAATGCAATAATCCTCGCGAAACGAAAATATTCACTAGAAAAGGCGGTTGAGAGCTATGAAACTATTTTTCAAAAAACTATAGCAAATCAAAAACAGGCTTAACACCATAATGGCTACACAAATTATTCTACAAGTTCAGAGCATTTAATCTCAGTGTTAAAATGTACAGGCTCATTTTCAAACGCACACTTGACATCGTATCAAGCCTGATAGGATTTTTGATCTTAATCCCACTTTCCATTTTTGTAGCAATTATCCTTGCTATCCAAAATCAGGGTAATCCTTTCTTCCTCCAGCAGCGCCCTGGCAAAAAAGAAAAAATCTTTAAAGTCATAAAATTCAAAACCATGAACAACCGAACTGATAAAGATGGGAATCTACTCCCCGATTCAGAACGGCTTACATGCATTGGTCGGTTCATAAGAAAAACTTCTCTGGATGAACTCCCTCAACTGATCAATGTACTGAAAGGTGACATGAGTCTAATAGGTCCTCGTCCATTATTAGTCAGCTACCTTCCTTTATATAATAAGGAACAGTCCAGAAGACATGATGTTAGACCTGGAATAACTGGCTGGGCTCAAGTAAACGGTCGTAATGCTATAACTTGGGAGAAGAAATTTGAATATGATGTGTGGTATGTCGACAATATGTCATTTGCATTGGATTTTAAAATACTTTTAATGACTATAAAGAAAGTCTTTAAAAGCGAAGGCATCAACCAGGCAGGACAGGCCACTGCTGAAGCATTTAAAGGAAATAATTAACAGCTATGTATCTATATGGAGCCAGTGGTCACGCTAAAGTGATTATTGAAATCCTTGAGACCCAAGGAATTCAGGTGTCAGCACTATTTGATGACAATTCAAATATCACAGAACTACTTGACTATAAGGTAATCCCATTAAAGTCTGATTTACTTTCAGAAAAGTCCTTGATAATCTCCATTGGAGACAATAAAATCCGAAAGCAGTTAGCTGAAAAATTTGCCCCTGCAACATTTGCCCAAGCGATACATCCAACTGCTGTCATCTCCAAAAGAGCCACTATACTACCTGGTACAGTCGTAATGGGAAATGCAATAATTAACAGTCAGGCACAAATCGGCAAGCACGTAATAATCAACACAGCAGCCTCCATAGATCACGATTGTATAATAGGGGATTACGCACACATATCACCCAATGCCACCCTAGCAGGCAATGTAACTGTAGGTGTAGGTTCATGGATTGGAGCAGGTGCAGTAATAATTCCTGGAGTTAAGATTGGGCAGTGGTGCGTTGTTGGAGCTGGGGCGGTGGTGATAAATGATGTGCAGGATGGGGTGACAGTTGTGGGGAACCCAGGTAGAGTAAACAAATGCAAATAGATATTATTATACACTTTATTCTATATATCCATTCAAATTTAGATTTTACAAAAGATTGTTGGAAATAAATCTTTCCATTTATATGTCTTTGTTAAACTCGGAAATTATAAACTTAAAAAATTGTAAAAATGGGTGAACCTGCAGTAAATCTATTTGTAGATAATTCTCATCTAGAAGATGAAGATACTAAAACAGCTAAGGAAAAAGTTAAAGATACTCATACAAAAGAAATAATCTTTGCTTTATGTGGCTATTTAGGCTCAGACACTAAGTTAGTTACCAATAAAATAATTGAATTAATGGAGAATAGCTATGGATATACATGTAAAGTAATTAAATTATCTGAATTTATAGCATTAAATAAAGAGAATATAGCCTCACCGTTTAATGCAAAAGGCTCTATTGAATATCAAAGAATTAAAAATCTGATGGAAGATGGCAATTCCTTAAGAGATAATTATAAGTATTCTATTTTAGCTGAATATGCAATAAATAAAATAGGATTAGATAGATACAATGAAGCAGCAAAGAATGAAAATAATCAACCTGTTTTTAAATCTAGGAGAATATGTTATATAATAGATTCTCTAAAGCACCCTGATGAATTAGAACTGCTTAAAGAAGTTTACCGTAATTTGGTTTATTTTATTGGTGTATTTTCTCCTGATGAACTAAGAAAGGAGAATTTGAGACTAAGGAACATAACTGATCCAGAAATATTAGAATTACTAGCACAGGATGCTGCAGAAGACAAAAAATATGGGCAACATGTTCGAAAAACATTCATGAAATCAGACTATTTTCTTAGATTAGACAATAGTTCCAAACATCTAACATCTCAAAAACTTGAACGTTTTATTCACTTAATATTTGAAACAGCTATTATCACTCCAACAAAGGATGAGATTGCTATGTATTTTGCATTTTCTGCTTCCTTCAATTCTGCTTGCTTATCTCGCCAAGTAGGTGCTTCAATTGTCAATGAAAATGGAGAGTTATTATCTGTTGGTTGGAATGATGTTCCTCAATATGACGGAAATCTGTATGGTCAAAGATCATCTACAGATACACCTGTTGCTAATGATTTTAGATGTTTGAATTTTTCTGATGGCCAATGTATGAATGACCATCAAAAAGATAAAATATCTCAGAGCCTATTAAATGATCTGGTAAATAATGGATGTGTTTCTTCTGAAAAGTCTTTGGTAGCATTGCAACTAATTAAGAATTCTAGGTTAGGTAGTTTAATCGAATTTTCTAGAGCAATACATGCTGAAATGCATGCTATTGTTATAGGTAGCCAAAAGTTTGGAGACAAAATGATAGGGGGTAGGTTATATGTAACTACTTATCCTTGTCATAATTGCGCAAGACATATTGTGCTAGCTGGCATTAAAGAGGTTTATTATATTGAACCTTATCTTAAAAGTTTGGCTACAACACTTCATTCAGATTCAATTACGGAGAACGAAAATGATTCCAAGAAAGTAAAAATACTCTTGTACGATGGTGTTGCTCCAACAAGGTATCATCAATTGTTTAAAATGAGAGATGATAGTAGAAAATATTCAAATGGAAAAGTAGTAAAACTAAAGCAACGAGATTCAGCACCAAAATTTAGTGAATCTTTAAGAGCACTTTATTCATTAGAATCATTATCTTCAGCAAATATTGCAAATTATAATTTAAAAGTATTATCTTCATTGAATGAAAGCAAAGAATAATCAATTGGCTTTAGATTTTGATAATGTGATAGTTGGCCAAACAAAAACAATTATACCAGAGTCAACAATCTTCAAAATTAGGTATTCAAATTCATCTAAAATTATCTCTTTAAAAGAATATCAACAATCAAAGCAAGAAGAGTTATTACGGAAATTTTATGCTCTTTCTGAACAGCTCGATTAAGATAATTGCTTCACCAATTAACCGAAGGATATAGCACCCATACTCTTGAAAGTGATTTCAAACTATGACATAATAATTCAACAAGAGGCAGTGTCGATTACTAAAGTCGCACTCCTGGTAGAATGAGCATCAAAAAGAATA
>JAEWQC010000198.1 GCA_023399355.1 Bacillota bacterium
TCTGAAATACTCCAAAGATAGCGCCACCGCAGTAGGCAGAGACTTATCCAGTTTTTGAATGATTTCGTCATGCAGTTTTTTATTTGCTTCATCCTGATTGACAGCAAAATCTTCAAAAAGCCATGTACTTAAATACCGCTCGCCTGAATCCGGAAACAGGGTTACAATACGTTTGCCTTTATTTTCAGGTCGTTTCGCTAATTGTAATGATGCCCACATAGCAGCAGCTGATGAAATCCCGACAAGAATTCCTTCGTTTTTTGCCAATTTATGTGCTATGTCACTGGCATCCTCATCAGTTACAGTAATAATCTCATCAATAATGGATCGATTTAGAATACTTGGGATAAATCCTGCTCCAATCCCTTGAATACGATGAGGCGAAGCTATTCCTCCCGAAAGCACGGCTGATTTAAACGGTTCGACTGCAACGACACTAATATGCGGATTATATTTTTTGAGCACTTCGCCCACACCCGTTAAAGTGCCTCCTGTTCCAACCCCTGATACAAAGATATCTACCTTGCCTTCCGTATCCCGCCAAATTTCCTCGGCAGTTGTTTTTCTATGAATATCCGGGTTGCTTGGATTATCAAACTGCTGCGGAATAAACGAATCCGGTAATTCCGCAGCCAGCTCCTTTGCTTTCTTTACTGCGCCTTCCATACCATCATAGGCTTTGGTAAGTACAATTTCCGCCCCAAGGGCATTAAGGATTTTTCTGCGCTCGATACTCATGGTTTCCGGCATGGTCAGAATTAAGCGATAGCCGCGTATTGCGCTTATATAAGCAAGCCCGATACCCGTATTTCCACTGGTCGGTTCAATCAGAGTATCCCCAGATTTGATACGCCCTTGCTTTTCAGCATCCTCAATCATCGCCAAACCGATTCTGTCTTTCACACTTGACAAAGGATTAAACATTTCCAGTTTAGCAACAATTTCGGCGTCGTATGGATTTGTTTTTTTGATTTTCACTAATGGCGTATTGCCAATCAATTCTGAAATATTTTCGGCTATCTTCATATCTGGCTCTCCTCACTATAAAATAATCCCTCAATGGAACCTAAGCCAGAAGAATAATGTAGAATCTCGAATACAAGCCCACATTCATAATGTAAGCTCTCAATCTTTTTCTCCTGAATAAAACCTAGTATTCCAAGATATTTTATCGGATATTATTATACAGTCTCTTGAAAATGATGTCAATGTGTTTTAAAAAAATCCATCCATTTACTGTGTGTTTTAAAAAAATCCATCCATTTACCATTTACTAAATATTTAAGATTTAAGCTTTTTAATCTCACTCACAACTATTCCTCCCATAACCAGAATATCAGCGGCCTTAGTGATTTCAGAAGCATGTTCCACCTGAAGTTTATAATCGTCCATATAAGCTTCATATTTCCTTATTTGCAACTCCGGCTTAACCTTTTGCAAATAGTCCAGAATTTTTTTGTATCTTCTGACGGTAGATTAATAAGGACAATACTTCCAAAAGAAAACACCACTTTGCTCCGACAGCAAGCGCCACCCGCGCCCAGGCAGCGAAAATGATCACAGTACTCTGAAAGGCATGATCAGCTGAATAGCAAAACGGCAAGGAAGGCATCCTTTCACTAAATGTAAGGATACCTTCCTTTGCTGTTGCCCCGTACCGGTCACCCCCCGGTTCAATTACTGTCTCTATGAGCGATAACACTTGAGCCTTGTGGGGTTCTCCTGGCGGATACCCATGTGAACTGGCTTTGCAGGCCAAAAGGTATACTGTTCTATGCCTCTTGCACTACTAATGTTTTTCCATCTGATTTCATGCCATGACCTTATGCGCAATATTCTTCCGCTTCACTTTCTGCCACCGCTTCATCGCTCCTCTTGCTTTGGCCGGAGAAATAAGCCTTGTCCGCCACCAGTTCAACAGCATAATGCTTCTTTCCTTCGGGATCATCCCAGGTTCTGGACTGGAGTCGCCCTTGTACAGTCAGCGCCCCGCCTTTTCCAAAGTGATCGGAAATAAATCTGGCAATGCCGTTCCATGCGACCACAGGGATAAAGTCCGCTTTCTTCTCACTGTTTGCATCAAATGGATCCCTATCCACCGCAAGTGTAAAATTCAAGACAGGTGTTTGATTTTCCGTTACATGCTTCAGTTCCGGATCTTTCGTCAGCCTCCCGGTTATTATTGTATTATTCAGCATAGTATACCCTCCCAAAATACATTTTTGTAATTTTAATACAATAATATTATATTATGGTAATATTTGTCAAGTCATCGTTGCTTTTAATATCTTCCATTATTGTCTCTATGGAATTATGTCCATGCATAGCAGATATATTTATATCTGTTTGTCTTGTATAGATAGCAATTCTATAACATCGAGCAACGATGGCAACTTTGCATATAATAGACTATTTGTTTCTTCGTTTGGCTGTAATAAGTCAGGTATCATAACGGGTTTCATGCCTGATCTGTACGCAGACAATATCCCCAGTGGTGAATCCTCCAAGGCAAGACATTCATTGGGATTTACATCAATTATTTCACTTGCCCCAGATTGTTATTTATACTCGAGGATCGCTACTCCTTTTTGCTCCAGTCTTATTCCTCCCTTTATCTTTTTTTCGGATAACAGGTCAAAATATTCGATGGAATTGTCGAGCTTTATATCTACAGTATAATCGTTGTGATTTAATATAAACATGCAGGATGTTTTCCCTTTTATGCGCCGTGTAGCCTCGACTCCATCCGGAGTATCCAATACCGGTCTGATGTCCCTGCTGCTGCACAGATAACTTATAAAGCCAACTAAAAAGCTATCTTCAGGATTTGTTGCCACATAGTAGGCCTTTCCTTTTCCAAAGCTGTTTTCGGTCAATACCGGCATGCCTGCATAGAAATCCCTGCCGTAGACTGCCAATGCTTTCGCACCGTCACAGTGCAGCAATTCGCAGAGCATGTCGCATTTGTATTCACCCCGCAGCCCCCCCATATTTTCTTTCATCACAATGCTGTTAGCCATCTCAGGCAGCAGGGCGTCTATCTCCTCCACCCATATGCCAAGCAGCTTCCTGAACTCTCCAGGGTATCCTCCTAATGTGACAATGTCATTTTCATTTACAATGCCGCTGAAGAAAGTGGCGACAAAAGTGCCTCCTCTTTCTACAAAGGCTTCAATATTTTTTGAAACCCCCGTTTTTACCATATACATGACAGGCGCAACCACAATGTCATACCTTGATAGGTCGGAGTCCGGCTTTATCAAATCTG
>JAEWQC010000225.1 GCA_023399355.1 Bacillota bacterium
CGGTATATGAGAGAGTACATCCCAATGCAATTTTTATTACAACATCATGTGCATCAGGGATTATCGGCGATGATGTAGAAGGTGTCGCCAACGATTTAACAGAAGAATTGGGTATTCCTGTTGTAGGATGTTTTTGTGAAGGTTTCAAATCAAAGATCTGGACGACAGGTTTCGACTCTGCTTTTCATGCAATCTTAAGAAAGATTGTAAAGCCGCCTGAGAAAAAAGCGAATAGAGTTAATGTCATAAATTTTTTCGGATCGCATATTTTTGATGAGTTGTTTAACAAGTTGGGGTATGAAGTGGATTACATTGCTCCTTTCTCAACCATTGCACAGCTGGAACACATATCGGAGGCCCGGGCTACGATTCAGATCTGTTCAACGCTCGGGACATATATTGGCTCCGCCCTTGAACAAGTATATGGTGTGCCGGAAATCAAAGCTCCCCCTGCCTTTGGAATATATGGGACAGATGTATGGATGAGAGAAATTGCAAGGGTGCTGGATAAACGGGAAGAGATAGAAGATATTATCAGAAGGGAGCATGAGAGAGTAATACCAAAACTGGAAGAATATCGTGAGAAATTCAGGGGCAAAACTGCCTATGTCACTGCCGGAGCAGCTCATGGGCACGCAATCATTGCCCTGCTAAAAGAACTGGGGTTTGAAGTTCAGGCGGCATCTGTTTTCCATCATGATCCTGTTTATGATAATGGAGATATTACTTCAGATGCCCTCGCACATGATATTCAAACTTATGGTGATGTCAAAAACTTTCATGTATGTAACAAACAGACTTATGAGATTTTCAACATACTTAACAAAATAAAACCGGATATTCTTATTGCAAGACATGGTGGTATGGCTCATTCAGGAGCTAAATTAGGGATACCTACATTTTATACGGATGATGAGCATTTCGGGTATGGATACCAAGGGGTTTTAAACTATGCGCAAGGAATTCTGGACAGTATTGAAAACAGGGATTTTCTTAATAATTTTGCAAAACACAGCATTATACCATACACAAAATGGTGGCTAAATCAAAATCCTTATACTTTTCTGGGAGGTGAATCATCTGTCAAAGTTTATTGAACATCCAAGATACTCATGCGCCTTAGGTGCACAACAGTCAGTTGTAGCTATAAAAAGAGCAGTACCGATATTGCATTCAGGCCCGGGCTGCAGCTCAAAGATAAGTTGCCTGATCGGACAGGGAGAGGGGTATGCAGGAGGAAATACCGTACCTTGCACAAATGCCAGTGAGTCCGAGATCGTTTATGGCGGTGAAGAAAAGCTTCAAAGCGTAATTGAAGGTGCTTTTAAAGTCATAGACGCCGACCTTTACGTTGTGCTTTCCGGTTGCACATCTGATATTGTGGGTGATGATACGGGCAAGGTCACAGGTGAATTTCAAAAACTGGATATGCCGATTGTATATGCTGAGACAGGCGGCTTCAAGAGCAATAATTACGTGAGCCATGAAGTTGTAGTCAATGCTATTATAGACCAGTATGTAGACAAATTTAAATCTGATAAAAAGGTCGATAAAGGACTTGTCAATGTCTTTGCTTCAATACCTTATCAGGATCCGTACTGGAATGGCAATCTTGAGGAAATAAAAAGGATTCTGGAAGAAATAGGGCTTAAAGTAAATATTCTTTTCGGCAACAGTTCAGGAGGAGTGGAAGAGTGGAAAACCATTCCCAATGCTGAATTCAACATTGTTGTGAGTGCATGGGCCGGGTTGGGCATCGCTGCACATCTGGAAGACAAATACGGTACAAAATTCATCCATTTTCCCTACCTGCCTGTCGGAGGAATAGAAACCTCAAAGTTTCTGAGGCTGGTGGGCGATTTCGGCGGTCTTGACAAATTTGCCGTAGAGGCTGTTATTACTAAAGAAGAAGGAAAATATTACACCTATCTTGATACCACCATGGATTTCCTGCTTGAATTCAAATATGGCCTGCCAAGAAGTTTTTATGCGATTCTGGATGCTTCCTATGCGGTAGGTTTTTCGAAATTCCTTTTTAATGAGTTGGGGATCATTCCAAAGAGGCATTTTATCATTGATGACACTCCGGAAAGATTTCAAAATGATGTGAGAGAACAGTTGGAAAACACTTCGGAAACAAGGCGGTCAAAGGTGGATTTTGAGGTGGACGGCGGCATAATACAGGAAGAAATCGCATTGGATGAGCGCAACCAAAGGGTGTTGATCCTTGGAAGCGCCTGGGATCGGGAGTTTGCAAAAAAAATTGGCGCGGATCTGCTTATTCTAGGTGTCCCGGTTACCTACAGGCTTGTTCTAAGCTGCGGATATGCCGGCTACAGAGGTGGGATAAAAGTCATAGAAGATATCTATGACAGAGTCCTTGATACCTATAGGTAGAGAAAACAGGAGAGAGTCGAAATGAAGAGTGTATTTCTAAAAATACATGACATGGTTAAGAGTGCGTATATTATTACAGGAGTTCTTGTTTTTTGGCAGCTGGCCCCATACCTGGGGCTTGTCAACCCGCGTTTTCTGCCTCCATTGTCGAGAGTGCTTGCCGAGACATTTCAACTCGGCCTTGGCAGTATTGCCATTGACATTATCAATAGCTTAAAGAGGGTTATTTTGGGATTTTCTTTAGCAGCAATTATTACGCTGCCTCTCGGATTTATACTGGCAGGAGCCTTCCCCAGACTGGCCAAATTACTGAATCCCCTGATGTTGTTTTTGTCACAGATTCCTCCTTTCATCCTTTTCCCCATCTTTGTGGTGATTTTTGGTATTGGAGAGGGCGGAATTTTTACAGTGATTTTCTGGTCTGCTATCTGGCCGATTCTGTTTAATACCATTGCCGGCACGCAATCCTTTGATACTCAGCTTGTTAAAAGTGCCCGGTCAATGGGTGCAAGCCAGTTGACAATCTTTTTAAAAGTGATCATTCCCGGAACGCTGCCCTACATTATGACCGGTATGCGAACAGCAATGACTATTTGTTTTATAATGCTGATTGGTGCTGAGACAATGGGCGCAAGTTCAGGGCTGGGATGGGAGATTCATCAGGCACAAAGGATGGCTGTAATTCCACGAATATATCTGATTGTTCTGGTGGTTGCCATTGTGGGCCTTCTGATTAATTATCTGTTTGAATGGCTGGAAAAGAATATTGTTATTTGGAAGGAAGATGCCCATGAAGGATTGATTGAGTAGAGAGAGGTGTATCCGGTTTGTACATGGAATAGTTCATGATATTTAGGAGGTGATAATATCAAACGTGTTATTGGCAATCTAAAAAGTATCAGTTATGGTTCTATTGCTCTTATAGTGTTCTTTGCAGTATGGGAGTTTGTCACAGTTGCCGAAATCGTGCCAGTTGCAGTAATTCCGACTCCTGTGACAGTATTGGGAGCTATTATAGGCTCAATAAAGTCCGGACAGTTGATCATGCAAACAGGCTTGAGTCTAGTCAATATAGGTATTGGCTTTTTTCTGGCAATTTTCATCTGCATACCGCTAGGACTTATAATTGGGATATATTTTAAAACATTTGAAAAGATACTCATCCCTTTTCTTCGGATGTGCGAAAAGATTAATCCATTTGCACTTTTCCCGATTTTTATGATCCTGTTCGGGATTGGCCATGTTGAAAAGGTGATGGTGGTGCTTTGGGTATCACAATGGCCATTGCTTTTTAACACTATTGATGGTGCAAGGTATCTGGATAGAGCTATTATCAAATCAGCCCTTTCCATGGGGGCAAAGAAAAGAGTCCTTATTTTTAGGGTCATAGTGCCCATGACTCTTCCATATATTTTTACAGGTCTGAAAAACAGTGCGCAGCTTGCCTTCTTCATGATCATTGCTTCAGAGATGGTTGGTGCGAGTGAAGGGTTGGGATGGCAGTTCTTATCCGCAAATATGTCTTATAATGTCCCGATGATGTATGGCATCATTATATATGTAACAGTACTTGCTATTATAATCAATTTACTGTTTACAAAGCTTGAAAAGCGGTTTTCCATCTGGAAACAGTCCACATTCAATACATAATGACAAATAGGTTTGGAACCACATAGAGAGAGATAGAGAGAAGCATTATTAATTTAAAATGTAGAGGAGTTGTATTAATATGGCAATTAAAAGAAATACCAGGTTTATCATTGTCGGCCTCATTGTACTTGTGGTTATTGCAGGCGTTGGAATTGGATCTATATTGAATAAATCAAATTCCACAGGGGCAGCTACTGCCGGCGATGGTAAAAAATTAACTGAAATTTTTACCTATACCCGTGCAGATTGCGGTATCACTCCGTATCTTGTAGCTGACCAAAAAGGTTACTTCGCAGAACAGGGCCTTAAATTAGTATATACGGGATCTGTGGCATATGCACAACAGCTGGCATCAGTTCTTAATGGCAATAATGACATCGGAGACGCACATCCGAATGAACTGGCCATGTTTATAAAGGGTGGCGCGAAAGTGAAAGGTGTAAGTCGCGATGACCTTGAACCGGTTAAAGAAGTTGATTCAAAATTCCGGCATATGAGATATTATGTCAATAAAAATTCTCCGATTAAAAAATGGGAAGATATTAAAGAATATAAAGTCGGCGAAAAGGTTCTCATAAACGGAACCATACCAAGTTGTACTACATTTGTACCCAGCATTATCTTTGATAAATTCAAGCTGGATAGGAGCAGACTTAAGTTTGTTACCTTTGATTCGGACCAGCAAGCTCTTCAGGCAGTTGATCAGGGGAATATCGATATTGCGGAAGTACATCCTCCTTATTATCAGCTTGCAGCAGATACGGGACTTGTCCAGATTGGGGATTCTTTTGATGCGGGCCTTGGACCGGCAACCGGTGTTGCACTGTATTATTTCACGGAGAAATATATCAAGGAACATCCGGATAGGGTACAGGCATTTGTCAGAGCAATCACAAAGGCGCAGATATGGGCTAATTCGCACCATGATGAAGCAGCGGCAATCACGGCAAAAGCGCTAAAGGTGAATGCAACCGGCAGTCATTATTATGCCTATGATACCTCCATCCCTGAAGAACAGCTTCAGCCATGGATCGATGACCTGGTAACCGGAAACTTCCTTAAAAAAGATGAGTTGAAACCTTCGGATCTTGTAACCCATCAGTTTGACGATCCATCCATAAAATAACGAGGCAATAGATGTCCCTCATTTCGGAAGCATGGGGGAGTGGTATGCCTTGCTGTGACCGGTATCATTGAAATGCGCAGAGGTAAAGAATTCTACAACTGAAAAATTATTTTTGAACGGTGTATTGCAAGGGAAATCTAATGGTGTTTTGCCAGCCTGAAACAATGCATATTCCCCATGAGTTCTTATGAGCAGTGCTTACTGCAAATGGATCAAGGCTCATGGGGAAATGCTTATATTAGTGGTATAGGATGTGGTTATGTGACGGAATCAGTAACGTTGAATGTGTATGGTATGACTTGTACCTTATGTTCTGCAGCAATAGAAGCGGGTATAGAAAAGCTTGACGGTGTATTAAAAGTTACAGTAAATTATGCGACGGAAAAGGTCTTTCTTGAATATGAAGATAGTAAATTAGACATTGAAGATGTAACAAAGACTATTGAAAAGCTTGGCTTTTCAGTAGAGGAGCATCATGCGGAAAGGAGCAGCCAGGAAGCTGATCATGCTGCGGCAGAACAACGCAAGGCACTCAGATGGTTTATTTTATCTGCTATTCTGGGGGCACCCCTGTTTCTGTGTATGATATCGGAAGCTACCGGCTTTTGCCACGATATACTGGATCCAAATTCAACGACTTACTGGGGTTATGTACTGAATGTGATTCGTTATCGCTTTTATGGTTTGCATGACTGGCGCATACAGATTGTCGTTGGTACGCTGGTTCAATTTATGATCGGTTACAGATTCTACCGAAATTCCTATCGGTCCTTAAGAGCAGGGAAGGCGACAATGGATCTTCTCGTGGCGATAGGATCCAGTGCAGCTTATTTTTACAGTGTTTATGTGTGTTTTTTCCAGAGGGAAATCTATATCCTGGGTATAAAAAGCTTGTATTTTGAAGCATCTACCACCATCATATCTCTTGTACTTCTGGGCAAATATCTGGAACTGCTTGCGAAGGGAAGAATGTCCAAAGCCATAAAATCACTTATTGAACTTACGCCGCAGAACGCCCGGATACTGAAAGACGGACAGGAAACCTACATCAATATTTCTGAGGTTGTCGTCGGAGATGTTGTCATTGTAAAACCTGGCGAAAAAATTCCGGTTGACGGGGTTATAACAGAAGGATATTCTCTGGTGGATGAGTCCATGCTGACTGGTGAGAGTATTCCTGTTGATAAAAAAACGGGTGACTACGTGACAGGAGCATCTTTGAATAAGAATGGCACTTTTAAATTCAGCGCTGTAAAAGTTGGTAATGAAACGAGACTTGCTGAAATTATTAAATTCGTTGAAAATGCGCAAAACAGTAAAGCGCCGATTCAGAAAATAGCCGATAAGGTGGCAGGGTATTTCATTCCCTGTATTTTAGGCATATCAATATTTACATTTTTGTTCTGGTATTTTATAGTATTCCAGCAAGCTGTTTATGTGATCGATGCGGCTATCATCAATGCTGTTTCAGTCCTTGTTGTTTCGTGCCCGTGCGCACTTGGCCTTGCAACACCAACGGCAATTATGGTGGGACTTGGCAAAGGTGCTCAAAATGGCATACTTTTTAAAAATGGCAATGTGCTGGAAATGGCCCATAATATTGATATCATTGTCCTTGACAAAACAGGGACGATAACGACAGGGAAACCACATGTAACAGAAGTCGTTTTAGTGGATAACGGTATTGTAAAATATGATGAAAATGAGATACAGACCATTGTGGCTATAGCAGAGAAAAACTCCACACATCCGCTTGGCGAGGCAATATATAATAGGTCACTGCATATCTCCGGACTACAAATTGCGGATCCCGAGGAATTTGAAGAAATACCTGGAAAGGGGATCAAAGCAAGAATCGGTGAAAAGAATGTGCTCATCGGTAATATTGAATATCTTAATGAAAACGGTATTCATGATGGAAATACTGAATTTCTGTTAAAACCTTTTTATAACAGGGGTGAAACTGTTGTCCTTGTTGCGGTTGATGAGATGCTTTCCGCTATAATCGGTCTGTCGGACACTATTAAAGAAAAAACGAAAGAGCAGGTTGAAAAGCTTGAGAAAATGGGCATAACGGTTTATATGATCACAGGGGACAATGAAAATGCCGCCCAGGCTGTTGCGGCTGCTACAGGTATAAAAAATGTTCTCGCGAAAGTTTTTCCGGAGCATAAGGCCTATCAGGTAGAGCAGCTGATTTCAAAAGGACATGTAGTCGGTATGGTCGGTGACGGTATCAATGATGCTCCCGCCCTGGCAGCAGCTGATGTGGGGTTTGCGATAGGCACCGGCACAGATGTCGCTATTGAAACGGGTGGCGTAGTACTGCTTAACAATGACCTTTCAACCCTGCCGGCTGCAATTAACCTCGCAAGAAAAACGATGGTAAAAATAAAACAGAACCTTTTCTGGGCATTTATATATAATCTGATAGCGATACCGGTTGCTGCCACCGGGCACCTGAGCCCAACAGTAGGAGCTGCTGCAATGGCATTAAGTTCTGCATCCGTACTGTTTAATTCTTTGAGCCTTAAAAAAATGAAATTGTTCTGAAATCTTTTCATAGATGATGTTGATACGAAAGATTGTTAAAGCATATTAAACATATAGGAAAAATTAAAAATCTATTGACAATGTGCTTTATTGCGATTAAAATAAATACAACAATACAAATATAATTAGTATGGAATAAGAATATTGCATGGTTGAGACTGACCAGAAGCACTGGAGGCCGGATTTATATCCTGATAGCAGGATTTGTAAATCAGGTCTTTTTTAATTTTCACCATTTGTAAAACAGATCCGGCAAAAATCGAGAGGAAATCGGTGCCCGGGAGAACTATATTAGGAGTTGCTGCCATGAGTTCAGATAAATCAATTTTAGATGTTGCATTGGAAGAAAAAACAAAAAGCCATCCTTGCTACAGCGGAGGGTGCCAGAATGCCAGAATCCATTTACCGGTTGCTCCTGCCTGCAATATTTCGTGTAATTACTGTAACCGGAAATTTGATTGTGTCAATGAGAGCAGACCGGGAGTGACGAGTGAGATTTTAACTCCGGAGCAGGCGCTTCAGAAGTTTCTTAAAGTCAGAAGCAAGCTGGATAATCTTAAGGTGGTCGGTATTGCAGGCCCCGGTGATGCTCTTGCCAATTTTGAAAACACCCGGAAAACACTCGGACTTATACGGGAGGCTGATCCGCATATCACCTTCTGCCTTTCCACCAACGGTCTGTACCTGCCCCAATATGCAGGGGCTTTGGCAAAGCTTGGCGTGACCCATGTCACAGTGACCATCAACACCATTAATACCGAAATAGGGGCAAAGATTTACAAGGAAGTGAATTTTGAAGGGGTAAGGTATACCGGAGAGGCAGCTTCTGAAATACTTTTGAAGAATCAATTGGAAGGGCTGAAATTACTTCGGGAACTGGGCATCGTTGCCAAAGTTAATATTGTCATGATTAAAGGGGTGAATGATTTTCATATTGAGGATGTCGTAAAGAAAGTCAAGGAATATGGCGTCTTCATCAGTAATATCATGCAGCTCATACCGGCGCCAGGCAGTGTTTTTGAACATATGCCGCTTACTACGAACAGAGAATTGAATGATTTAAGGAAAACCTGCGGGGAACATTTGAAGCAAATGTACCATTGCCAGCAGTGCCGGGCGGATGCCATAGGAGCACTGGGACAGGATTGCTCGGCACAATTCAGAGAGCAGGCAGCGGCAAGTGAAGCAAATACTCAAAGTAAGCTTCTGAAAGTGAATTTTACCGCCGCAGTGGCTTCGAAGGATGAAAGGCTGGTAAATCAACATTTTGGACATGCGACGCAATTTGGGATCTATCGGTATGAAGACGGGAAAGTGAAACTTCTGGAGACCAGGAACGTAAAAAATTATTGTAATAGTTCTTCGGATTGTGGAGATGCCGAGGATCATCTTCAGGATATATTGAAGACAGTGGGGGATTGCGATATCATTCTAACCCAGAGGATCGGGTATCTCCCGCAAAAAATACTGGAAGAGCGCGGTAAGAAAGTCATTCAGACCTATGGCCTGATTGAAGAGGAGATTTGCAAGGCAGCGGAAGAGCTCCTTGCTAATTATTAGAATGATCAGGGTCATTGAATAAAGTGGGCGAGGGGGAAATTATCATGTGTGGGACAAATACTTTGAGAATTCTTTTTGAAAGAAGAAGCATCCGGAGTTTTAAGGAGGTTCAAATCGGTAACAGTGATCTGGATACCATCCTTGGAGCCGCTAAATATGCACCGAGTGCAATGAACGAACAATTGTGGCATTTTACGGTTATCCAGAACAAAGAGATATTGAACAGAATTAACACGATCAGTAAAGAACTGTATGGAAAATCAGGCAATCCGAAATTTGAAGAAAGAGCAAAAGCGGAAAACTTCAGTCTTTTTTATCATGCTCCCACCTATATTATCGTTTCTGTTGATGAGAAGGCGATCGCACCTCAGGAAGATGGAGCACTTGCCCTTGGAAATGCCTTTCTGGCTGCAGAAGCCCTGGGTATTGGCTCTTGCTGGATACACGCCGTCAAATTCCTTTATTCGACTTCGGAGGGTAAACAGTTACTCAGGGAATTGGGTATTCCGGAGGGTTATATTCCGATTGGATCAGGTGCCTTTGGCTACAGTGCAGCAGAAAAACCGGAGCCGGCAGCAAGAAGAGAGGGGGTAGTGAACTTTTTAAGATAATCCGACAGATCTTTCATATTTTATGGGGATAGACCCCAAGGAGGTTATAGAATGTCCAAGAGTAAGGAAATATTGTTTGGTGAATTATCCGAAGCTGTAGTAAATATGGATGAGCAGGAGACCGTGACTCTTTCCAATGAAGTAATCCAGGGGAAGGTGGATGCCTATGAAGCAATTGATCAGGGATTGTCTGCCGGTATGGAAAGAGCGGGAAAACTGTATGAAGAAGAGGAATATTTCATACCCGAGCTGCTGATGTGCTCTGATGCAATGTATGCAGGGATTAACATCCTAAAACCGCATATAAGAACAGAGGGACTGGGAGAAAAACACAAGGTGGTAATCGGTGTGGTGGAAGGAGATACCCATGATATCGGTAAAAACCTGGTTAAGATCATGCTTGAGACGGCTGGATTTGAAATAATCGACCTGGGAAGAGACATTCCGCCGCAGGATTTTGTAAATAGGGCAAAGGAAGCAGGAGCAAGTATTATTGCTCTTTCTACTTTAATGACCACTACAATGGAAGGGATGGCAGAAGTCATCCGAATTTTAAAAAGAGAAAATATCAGAGACCGTTTTAAGGTGATTATCGGTGGAGGCCCTATTTCACAAAGCTTTGCTGATAAAATTGAAGCGGACGGCTATTCTGTGAATGCGGCGGATGCAGTCAGGCTGGCCAGAAGATTGACTGTCACAGCACCAGTTGCCGTGGGAGTTTAGTGCGGAGGGACTCCCACTTCCATGCGTGGGATTCCTGGAATTTCATTGAAAAATTATTGCAGGAGGCGGGTTGATGAGCTTAATTAGTCCCAAAGAGAGACTACTGAGGGTTTTGAACAAAAAAAGCATTGACAGGCCACCGGTCATATGCCCGGGCGGAATGATGAATGCTGCTGTTGTCGAGATCATGAATACTACCGGACATACATTACCGGAAGCTCATCATCATGAACAGCTTATGAGTGAACTGTCAAAGGATGTACAGGAACACACCGGCTTTGAAAACTTCGGGATTCCCTTTTGCATGACGGTTGAAGCTGAAGTATTAGGCAGCAGCATAGATTTTGGCACACTGGCCTGTGAGCCCAAAATTAAAAAAGAAGTTTTTCCTACTGTCTCTGAAGTCAGGTTTGAGAGTATCAATAAACTGCTTCATTCAGGAAGGATCAATACAATTGTTCAAACAGGCTATCATTTATCTCAAAAGTTCCCGGATGTTCCTGTCATCGGGAATCTTACAGGCCCAATCAGTACCGCTGCATCCATCGTTGATCCCATGACATTCCTGAAGGAATTGAGGAAGGACCGGTCCAATTCGCACAAGCTGCTGGAATATGTAAGCGATTTTTTGATAGAGTATGCAAAATTACTGATTGAAAACGGATCAACATTGATATCTATAGGAGATCCGACGGCTACAGGTGAGATCCTTGGTCCTAAAATGTTTGAAGAATATGCGGTAAAATACCTGAATAAGATACTGGATGGGATACATGCATTGAATGCATCTGTTATAGTACATATCTGCGGCAATATGAATACGGTATGGCATCAAATACCTGGAATCAGGACCGATGCACTAAGTACGGATGCCCTTGTTAATTTGAAACAACTGAAGGAGAGCTATCCTTCCCTGATTACCATGGGAAATCTAAGTACATACCTGCTTGAATTTGGCACACCTGACAAGGTTGCCCTTCAAACAGAGAAGCTTCTGGCTGATGGAATTGACATCATTTCGCCTGCCTGCGGTTTAAGCACATCCTCTTCTCTGAAAAACATACAGGCATTGACCGGAACAGTTAAGGAGCAATAGACATATGGCAAAGGTTACTTTCAACCCCGACAATATTACGATACAGGTAGAAGCGGGAACAACAATACTGGAAGCGGCACGCAGTGCGGGCTTGAAAATAGAATCACCCTGCAACGGCGCAGGTACATGCGGAAAATGCAGGTTATACCTTGAGCAGGTGTCTCCTGCAGATGCAATTCTGGTAAAGAAAGAAAAAGATCCAAAAAAGGGAGAAGCCCAGGAGTATATTCTGGCTTGTACCTCGTGTATCACGTCGGACGTTTCCGTCACGACAGGCAACGGGCAGCACAACAAGACACTGAAGATCCTGAGCCAGGGAAAAAGCTTTGAAATCAAGCTTGACAGCCTGATAAAGAAAAAGTATATACAGCATTCGGAAACCACGGAAATATATGCAGATGGCCTGCTTCTTGCAACTGAAGAAGGCAATTCAACGGACAACAATGTTGGAATCGTAGTTGATATCGGGACGACAACCCTGGTGACATCACTTGTTGACCTGAATACGGGCAGGGAGCTGCAAGCAGCTTCAGCCCTGAATCCGCAGGCCATACATGCACAGGACGTACTTTCCAGGATCAAGCTTGCTTCTGAAGAAAACGGATTAAATACGCTCTATTCAGAAGTGATTGATGAAATCAACAGGTTGATTGATGAAGTAACAACTGCTTCCGGAATTTATCACAAAGACATTTATGAAGTTGTTTTCAGCGGTAATACCTGCATGCTTCATCTGGCAGCGGGAGTAAATCCGTATTCTCTTGGTAAATACCCATATACGCCCGGCATCAGCGGAGGACTTCACATCAAAGCCTCCGACCATCGCCTGAACATCGCGGAAAATGGTGTTATTTACCTTCCGCCTATTATATCAGCTTATGTTGGTGCAGACATTACTTCAGGGATACTGGCTTCACAGATTCATAAGGAGAATGGAATTACGCTTTTTGTTGATATCGGTACAAACGGTGAAATGGTTTTAGGATTGGATGGCAGGCTTTCGGCAACATCGACGGCTGCAGGTCCGGCATTTGAAGGAATGAATATCACACATGGCATGCGTGCGGGTAATGGGGCCATCGAGCTGTTCAATGTGGAGGAAGACGGAAGTATCCTGATCAAAACCATAGGTGAAACGGAAGCAACCGGTATATGCGGCAGTGGGCTTTTGGATATTGTCGGGGAACTCGTATCCAATCATGTTATTAATAAAAATGGTAAATTTGCAGACGCAGAAGACGAGGGAATACTTCCTGCCCTTGCGGAAAGGCTGATACAGTTGGATGGCAGGAAGGAGTTCAAGGTAACTGAAAAGGTTTTCCTCTCCCAGAAGGATGTGCGTCAGGTACAGCTTGCTAAAGGGGCTGTCAGGGCGGGAATAGAGTTTTTGCTCCAGAGCACCGGAGTGGTTGCTTCCGATGTGGACAGAGTACTGATTGCAGGTTCCTTTGGGTATCACCTGAGGGCAAAGAGTCTGATCAATATTGGACTTTTGCCTGCCGAATTTGACGGAAAAATCGAATTCATCGGCAATACGTCAAAATCAGGAGGTCAGGCTTTCTTACTCAATAAACAGTACAGACAGGAGATGGAAAAGCTGGTCAAAAAGGTAGAAGTGATCGAATTAGCCAACTATAAAGATTTTGACAGGGTGTTTGTAAAATGTTTGGGATTTTAGACAGAGGATGGAAATACAGGGTTTGGGGGTGCTGACAATGGCAGATATTCATGTTGCAGTCAATAATAACTCAAAAAGCATTTCAAATGAAGATCTGAAAAGACTTCTGGAATTGATGGAAACGGTTCGTTACGGTTCCATAACGATCATTATCCAGGATGGAAAAGTCGTGCAGATAGAAAAAAATGAGAAGGTCAGGCTGAAATAAATTAAAAACTATTGACATTTGAGAAGAATCAAAATATAATAAAGCAAATAGGAATAGTAGGGAATAGTCTGACTAGTCAACTAGAGGCCATCTTACACACTGTGTTAAGTATGGCTTTTATTATAACGCATCGATTCAAATAAAATGTTTCGGTCGTAGAAACATTTTATTACCGTTGCTGCGTTTCAACGAGGCTGGTCGCAAGCTTTGCTTGCTGCTCGCCCATGCATCCGGGGAGGGAGACATCTTGGCCTCGTTATATTCAAACCTAGGCTGATATTGAAGAAAGAGGGGTGTTTGAATGAGCCGTGAGAATTTAAGAAACAAAACAAACGTATACCACAAATCTGTTATAAAGTTAATACTTGATACGATGGAGTACATTGATAACGGGACAATAACCATTATAGTCCAGGATGAAAACATTATTCAGATCAATACAAATGAGAAGTTCGCCATTGCCGGCTGAACAGACAAGAAGTCTTACTATATGGTTGACCGGATAATCTGGAGACTGTTTAATGTCTTTTAACCAAAGATTCTACAAGCGGTCTTTTTTAGAACACAAATTCCTACTAAACATATAGGAAATAAAAGTCATCACGGGTGCTTCCGTTTGGAAGCGGCATATAAATATTTTTCAGGAGGTAATTGAATGAGCACATTCATAGACCGTCCCAGGTATTTGTGTTCACTGGGCGGCGCAATATCAACCTTGAATGCATTGCCAAGAGTTATAACAATTATTCATGCGGCTGCCGGCTGCGGCAGCAATCTTGCCAATGCGCACAACGGTGCCGCGGGATATGCGGGAAGCGGGTATTGCAGCGGGCTGGCACTGCCAAGTACAAATGTTTATGAAAGCGAGATCGTTTTTGGCGGTGAAACCAGACTTGCGGAGCAGATAGAAAAGACGCTTGAAGTTGTAGATGGTGACCTGTATTTCGTCCTGACCGGATGTATGGTGGAGATGATCGGTGATGATGCCCAGGGCGTGGCAAAACAGTTCAAGGATCAGGGAAAGCCGGTTTATGCAGTAGATACGGGCGGGTTTAAGGGAAATTCCTTCAGAGGATATGACCTTGCACTCCAGTCTCTTTTCAGGGACTACCTTGATAAGCATGAGGAAAAAGACAAGAAGCTTTTAAATCTTTGGGGGATCGTACCTGTACAAGATGTTTTCTGGAAAGGAAATCTCAGGGTGCTGAAAAATCTTATTGAAAAGCTTGGCTACCGTGTGAATACCTTTTTTGGAGAAAATGAAACACTTGAAGATTTGAAAAATGCATCCAGGGCATCGTTGAACATTGTTGTATCAGACAACTTTGGGATAGAGGCTGCAAAGGTTTTTGAAGAGGTGCATGGAGTGCCGTTTATCAGTATTCCGTTTCCAATCGGAGATTATGGTACGGAAAACTTTTTAAACGAGGTTGGTAAAGCACTTGGAATTGATGAAGCTTTTGTCAATAGAGCCGTAAAAGCTGAAAAAGCGCTTTATTACAGCTATATTGAAAGGCTTGCGGATATAACCAGCGATATTGATTTACAAAGATATGCCGTAGTTGTCGGTGACTCGAATTATGCACAGGCTCTTACACGATACCTGGCCGATGATCTTGGATGGTTGCCTGAACTTGTTATCATCACGGATGACAACCTGAATGAAGAAGAAAAGGCGGTGGTTCTATCCAGGTTTGAAGGCTATGAGTCCGGGTTCAGTCCCAGAGTGTTATTCGATCCGCACACTTCCAGTGTGGTAAAAGAGGTTAACAAGCACTGGCCGGGCAGCAACGGACACAAATATTACAACAGCTTCAGCCCTGCATTTATCCTTGGGAGCTCTTTTGAAAGAGATGCTGCCGACAAGCTTGGCGCATCACATTTAAGCGTAACTTATCCGGTATGCAACAGAGTTGTGCTGGACAGGGCATATGCCGGTTATGAAGGTGCGTTACGCCTTACGGAAGATATTCTGGGTGCTCTTGTAGCAGGAAGATAGGAGGAAATAGATATGGATTATATTAAAGAAAAAACTCCGCCGATCCGTGAAGACCGATTGCTGGCATGTAATGCCTTTGGGGGCTCCTGCTGTGATTTGGCTAAAACGGGAAAAAAAGGCTGCCTGAATAAGACAAAAAGAACTTTTTCGCAGACGCAGGGCTGCCAGTTGAACTTGAGTATGGCAATTTTGGATTCCATCAGAGATTCCGTAGTTATCGTACATGGTCCCATTGGCTGCGGAGGGGCAGGACTATCTTACGGCGCACTTACAAGCCAGTACCACAAGCTGAGGGATAAAAGCGCACAAGGGTTTTTATGGGTGAATACGAATCTGGACGAGTCGGATGTCATCAACGGAGGAGAGAAGAAGCTCCACGATGCCATTTTGTATGCTGAAAAAGAATTCAGACCGAGTTCCATCATTATTGTGAACAGTTGCGTACCGGCATTAATCGGCGACGATATTGACGGCATCGTAGCAAGCCTGCAGAAAGAAGTTGCTGCAAAGCTGGTACCGGTACATTGTGAGGGATTCAAGACTAAAATCATGGCAAGTGCCTATGACTCGGCTTATCATGGTATTTTAAGAAATCTGACAGGCTCGCCGGAACAGGATAACTATGTCATAGAAGATGAACTCGAATTATTGAAAGAGAAATACAGGAGGAGCCGTTCTGTAAATGTCCTGAATGTCTCATCGATGAGCAGAGCGGATGAGCTTGAACTGGAAAGGCTTCTGAAGGCATTGGATCTGGAAGTGAGATTTCTGCCTTGCTATGCACATCCCGATGATTTTACCCTGGCTACCGAAGCAGCTTTAAATATTAGTATTTGCGCAACTCATGACGACTATTTCGTCAAGCATCTGAAGGAAATATACAATATTCCATATATCCTGCAAACCATTCCTATCGGTATCAGGAATACAAATCAATGGCTGCTTGACGTAGCTGAATTTTTTGGAGAGACGGAAAGAGCCAAAAGGTTGGTTGAAGTTGAAACGAAAGAATTGAATGAAGCATTGGAACCTTTCAAAAGCCAGTTAAAGGGTAAACGTGTTTTGCTTTCCGGAGGCGAGATCAGGATTCTGACCACCGCAGAGCTGCTTCAGGATCTGGGCTTCGAGGTGCTTGGGGTAAGAGGCTACCATTATGATGAGTTTGCAGAACCGCTCATTGACAACTTGCCCGGAAATGAAAAAATCATTTTTAATGTTGCTACAGGACAGCCTTTTGAGCAGGCAAACCTGCTTAACAATTTCAAACCCGACCTTTATGTAGGGCATGCAGGTATGAATGGCTGGGCAACGAAACAGGGGATTCCCACATTCCCCATATTTATTCAATCTGTTAATTACATGGGGTATTCGGGTGTATATGAATTGACAAGGAGAGTTTCCAGAGTCCTTAAAAACACTCAATTCAGTAAAAATCTGGAGAAGAATGCCAAGCTGCCATATGTGAACGAATGGTACAAGAAAGATCCATTCACTTATATTGACAGCAGCCTGGCCTTATAACGAGGCAAAAGATTTCACTCACTTCTATAAGTGGCGGGTATCGATTTGGGTTCCAGGCGGCGAGCATGTCTCCCGCCTCGGATACATAGGCGATCAGCAGGCTTAGCTTGCGACCAGCCTCGTTGAAACGCAGCAAAAGCATAAAATTTCCTCAGGAAATTTTATGCTTGGGTAAGAAAATGTTCCACAAAGCGTCATTTGCGGAGCAAATTATCGCCTAATCGAAACATTTTCTTTGAACCGATGCGTTATAGAGAGCATGAAGACAGGAGGAACTGATTATGAAGGAATGGTTAAAAAACAGAAACAAAAATCTTGTAAGCTTTTATGCAATAATTGCATTCTTTATACTCTGGGAGGTATCCGCAAGACTACACTGGCTCGATACCCAATTTGTACCCCCTTTTACAGCAGTGCTGGCTTGCGGCTGGAAGCTGATTTTAAACGGTCAGTTGTTCATACATATTGCAACAAGCTTACAGAGGATCATATTGGGCTTCGCACTGGCAGCAATTATTTCTCTGCCATTGGGATTTATATTGGGTGGATGGGCGCCGGCTGTCACAAGATTTTTGACTCCGCTGTTCAACACCCTTTCCAACATAAATGCCTTTACCCTCTTTCCTTTATTCCTTATATTGTTTGGAATAGGTGAAGGCTGCAAAATCAGTGTCATCTTCTGGGCTGCCTTATGGCCTATGTTGTTTACTACGATTGCCGGAGTTCAACAGGTGGATCCGCTTCTGATAAAAGCGGCAAGGGCAATGGGTGCAGGCGCAGCAAGAGTATTCCTGCAGGTGGTTTTGCCCGGCGCTGCCACAAGACTGGCAACAGGTATAAAATCCGGGATGACCATGGCGTTCATGATGCTTATAGGAGCTGAACTCATTGGTGCCGAAGCCGGATTGGGGTGGCTGATTCAAAACTCAAAGAAAAATTATGAAATGCCGCGAATGTATGTAGCAATTATAACAATCGCTATTGTCGGGCTGATTATTTCATACCTTCTGGATTGGCTTGAGAAATCGATTATTATATGGAAAGAAGTTCCCAATGACATAAGGAACTGATATAGATAATGCTGATTTAAAGGGGAATTAGAATGAAAAAGAAATTTACGAAATTTGGTAAAACTTTTAAAAAGATCGCATTTAGCAGCCTGTCAATAATTTTATTTATTGCATTATGGCAAACAGCATCCAGTACAGGAGTTCTTAATAAAGCGATCATACCACAGCCGACTGATGTTTTTAGCGAAATAATAAAAAAGATACAAGATGGAACATTCATAAAACATACGGTGCTGACATTAAAAAGAGCCGGCATAGGTTTCTTTTACGCACTAATAATGGGTATTCCTGCAGGATTTATACTGGGTGGCATTTTTAAAACAGCTACCAAGGTCTTGATGCCGCTTTTAAAGCTTCTCGAAAAACTTAATCCGTTTGCCTTGTTCCCGATTTTCATGATGCTTTTCGGTATTGGGGAAGCATGTAAGGAAATTCTGGTATTCTGGGTAACTCTGTGGCCCATACTTTTTCATTCGATAGCGGGTACACAGGGAATTGAGCCGGTAATGGTCAAATCTGCGAAATCTATGGGAGCGACAGGCGGAAAGCTTTTTTTCAAGGTTACGCTGCCTGCTGCAACGCCTGATATATTTACAGGAATAAAGCTGGGAGTGCAAATAGCGTTTTTCATGGTTGTATCCGCCGAAATAGTCGGGTCGACGGCAGGGTTGGGCTGGTTCATATGGACTTCGCAGCATAACTACAGGATTATTTCGCTGTATGCCGGGACCATATTTATCGCTATACTCGGCCTTATAATAAACAAGATTTTCACCAAGCTCGAAAGCAGGTTCCTGGTATGGAAGCAGTCCGCTTTTGATGTGATGGAATAAAAGTAATTTCAATGGATTTATTAAATTTATATAAATCAAATAAAATGTATAGGAGTGTATAAAAATGGCTACAAAGAAGAGTAATCTCAAAGTCATTATCGGTGCTGCAATTGCAGTTGTTCTGGTTATTGCAGTTATCATCGGCGCCAACCTGGGGAGGACTAAAAATTCCTCTCCGGCAGATGCCATAGGGGGAGTAGTAAGCAGCAGCTCCACAACCGCACAGTCAAGCTCGGCAAGCAGTACGGCAGGCCAATCTACCGCGGTTGCGGATGCCTCCGGCACGGCAAAGGAATTGTTCCCGCTCAGGACGAATACCAGGAAGGATTGTACGCTGGCCCCGATCCTTGTTGCAGACAAGTTGGGCTACTTTGCGGATGAAGGCCTGAAGTTGGTTTTCACAGGCGAACTGACCACTGAGCAGGTACTGCCGTCAATATTGAACGGAAATAATGATTTTTCGGATGGTCACCCGAACGATATTGCATTGAAAATTAACGGAGGAGCCAAGATAATCGGTGTCGAGCGTTCGATAATCGAACCGGGGCCGGATGTGGATCCCAAACTCCGGCATATGAGGTATTATGTAAACGCAAAATCCGGTGTGAAATCATGGGAAGACCTTAAAAATTACGAAGCGGGAAAGAAGTTAAAATCTGCCGGATGGCCGAATACCTGCGAAGATCTTATAGTCAATAACATTTTCGACAAGATCGGAATCCCGAGGAATCGCTTTGAGTGGATCACCTTCGAAACCGATCTTGAGAAGATACAGGCGCTCAAGAATAATCTGGTCGACCTGATAGGAGTCCATCCCCCATTCTATAATGCGGCCGCCGATGCCGGACTTATACAGCTTGGGGACTCGAGCGATTCCACTCTTGGCGAAGCTGCGGGCGCATTCCTGTATTATTTCTCCATTGATTTTACAAAAGCGCATCCCGAACAGATAAAGGGCTTTGTACGTGCAATGCTTAAGGCTCAGAAGTATGCGAACGCCAATGTTGATCAGACCGCCAAGTGGACGGGTGAGTTCATCGGAATAGAAGTAAAGGGCAACCATTACTATTCCGAAACGTCAAAAATAAACGAAGCATCCATCCAGCCATGGATAGATGACCTTGTAAAGAACGGTGTGATCAAGGCCGGAGAACCCGGCTCCAAGGTTACGGATGTAATAACACACGAATTCGAGTCGGACGAATAGATCCTGAATTGCAGAAGACGGCCGGGCAGTGTCCCTGAAAGGAAGTTGTCCGGCTTTATTCTAAATAATATAGTATAAAGGAGTACAGTAATATGTCGGTAGAATATAAGGAAATCACAGAAGAAAAGAGTGCAGTGAAAAAGGTAAAAGAGATTGAAACGACAGACAAGATTGTTGTTAAAAATGTAGCCAAGGTATTCAACATAAAGAACAGGAATACCAGTGACAACAAGGATTTTATTGCAATTGAGAATATAAACCTTACGGTGCGTGAAGGGGAATTTCTTACAATTGTTGGGCCGAGTGGCTGTGGAAAATCGACTTTACTGGATATGATCGCCGGATTGTCACATCCCAATTCGGGAGAGATGTATATTGACAATAAGCTCATAACCGGACCTGCACTTGACAGAGGAATCGTGCTGCAGGGTTATGCGCTTTTCCCATGGAGGACGGTACAGCAGAATGTCGAATTCGGGCTTGAGACTAAAAAAGTACCAAAAGGGGAACGCAGCAGGATAAGTGCGGAATTCATCAACCTGGTAGGGCTGAATGGTTTTGAGGATCGTTATCCGTATGAGCTTTCGGGAGGAATGAAGCAAAGGGTGGCTATTGCCCGTGCATTGGCATACGACCCCGAAGTTCTTCTGATGGATGAGCCTTTTGCGGCTGTTGATGCACAGACAAGAGAAATATTGCAGGACGAACTCCTGAGAATCTGGGAGAAAACACACAAGACCATCATATTTGTTACACATAGCATTGATGAGGCTGTCGGCCTGGCGGACAGAGTTGCAGTGATGTCTGTAAATCCCGGCACCATCAGGGAGGTTATCGAGGTCAAATTACCGAGGCCTCGCAGAATAGGCGATGTAAGATCATCAGTAGAATTCAGCTGGATTACGCACAAAATATGGGAACTTTTGCAGAATGGCCATGAAGAGGTCAAGGTTCGGGAAACTTCAAATAAAAACCTTGCTGATGAAATTTCACCAACTGCTTCTTTATAACGAGGTTATATTAATGAATAAAGTCCGGGACAATATTGAAAAATTTACTTTAAGGATATCGGGATTGCTTCTATTCGTGCTGATATGGGAAGCAGCGCCAACACTGGGCTGGGTTGATGCCAAATTTGTACCGTCCTTTTCTGTTACCATAAAAACACTTGTCAGATTATTCATTGTGAATGATTTATATATGCATATAATGTCAACCCTATGGCGAGTATTGGCCGGATTGCTGATTTCCGCCGTAATAGCGATACCGATCGGATTTATACTGGGCAGGTGGTTTGTATCCGTATATGAAGCTTTCGAGCCCCTTTTCAGAATATTTACAAAGGTAAATCCGTTTTCATTGATACCTGTATTCATACTGCTGTTCGGTATCGGTGAGAGCATAAGGATCGCAGTGGTAGTATGGGTGTGCATATGGCCGATTCTTTTCGGAACCGTAAAAGGGATGCAGACAATTGACAAAGACCTTGTTAAAACTGCCATATCAATGAAGATATCTCCTGCAGGAATTATTTTCAGAGTGCTTTTCCCCGGTTCCATGCATTCTATTTTCGTTGGCCTCAGAATCGGGGTTGAAATGTCCTTTTTTATTCTTATTGCAGGGGAAATGCTTGGAGCAAATTCAGGCCTTGGCGTCATCATTCACAATTCAAATCATTATTTCAACATGCCCAGGCTTTATGCAAGCGCTCTTGTAATTGTATTGCTCGGAGTAGCATTAAACCTTTTCCTTAGATATCTTCAAAACAGATTGTTTTTCTGGAAGGAACCGGTGCGTATATTTGGAAATGACCGTGACACCAAACCCCGTACACGGATCGGGAAAGCGGAACTGGCGGTCATTTCAGTGATTTTTGTGGCAATGCTGCTTTTAGGACTGCAGCAGATTCAGAAGGCGGATGCGATCGCCGCAGACCCAACGAAAGCTTTTACACAGGATGTTGGCTATTGAAAGTGAGTACCATTAACATATGAAAGCAAAAAATAAAAGACTTAAAAGCATTATAGTAATTGCTGCTTTTTTTGTTGTATGGGAATTGATTACCCGGGTGGGACTTGTCAATACCATGCTTCTGCCTCCTTTTTCGGAAGTGTTGCTGGCAATTGGCGGGCTGTTTATAAAGGGAAATATGTTTATGCATATTTATCTGAGCCTGGGACGTGCGATGGGAGGCTTTACAGTAGCTGTACTTGTTGCGATACCGGCAGGCATTGCGATGGGCGGACTTTCAAGACGCTTGCAGCTTGCAGCTGAGCCGCTTGTGGAGGTGCTTTCTCAGTTGAACCCTTTTGTGCTTTACCACCTCATTTTAGTATTTATGGGAGTAGGGGAAAGTGTAAAAATAACGATTATTGCGTGGGCGTGCATATGGCCGCTGCTTTTTAGTACAATATCAGGCGTCTGCAATATCGATCCTTTGTATATAAAGAGTGCAAATGCTTTTAAATTAAGCCGATGGCAGATGGCGGTAAAAATATTTCTTCCGGGAGCCATGCCTCAGATCATGTACGGAATCCGCCTGAGTGCAAGCTATTCACTTTTTATGCTGATTGCGGCTGAAATGATGGGAGCGGAATCCGGTTTAGGATTCTTTATTGTTTTATGCCAGAGATACTACCAAATCAAAAACGTTTATGCAACAGTTGTTATTATTGCTTTATTGGGTGTATTAATAGATGTCGTTATCAACCTTGTTGAAAGGAAGATGCTGTTTCACTATCTTCAGGAGGAGGAAGCCGATGGTTGGATTTGCTAAATCGGAAAATGCAGCAGAGGTGATTACTGTATTGCTGTGCCTGATACTTTTACTATCCGGCTGTAGTGATAATAATTCCGGCCTTCCTGAAAAATACACGGGTGACAAGGTGGATCCTTTAAATAAAACTGTCAATATTGCATATTATGGCAGAATAGATGAAACCCCGTTGTTTGCAGCTATAGAAAACGGCTTTTTTAAAAATAACGGAATAAATGCAAAATTGTTCAAAGTAAACGATGCCGATATGATGAACGAATTTAATTCCGGCAGCCTGGATGCTATTACAGCAGATTATCGGTTTTTTCAATATATTGAAGAGGGTCTTCCCCTGAAACTGACAGCAGGATTGCATGCCGGGTGCATCCGCATCATTGTGCCCACGGATTCCAAAATTGCAAACGTAAAAAGCCTGAAGGACACCAGAATGGGCGTTGAAGCACCTGGTGACGGTACGATGGTCCTCGCATCCATGCTTCTGGGAAACAATGGGATTGAACCTGCGAATGGCTTGATTTGGAGGTATTATGGCGATAATGGCTATAAACATGCTTTTGAAAATGGGGACATCGATGCGGCATGTATCTGGGAACCCTCGGAAAAGGACGCTCAGCTTTTAAAAGATCATTACAGAACAATTTACACCAATGTCGAAAAAAGCAGTTCAGGTAACCAAGCGGGTGGACATAACCACGGTGCGGGCTTGCATTTTACAAGGACTTTTTCAGGTCTTGCGGCCAACCTGATAGAAAAAAACCCTCAAAAAGCGATTTTTATCACAAAAGCCTGGCTGGAAGGAGCAAGATGGGTGTCTGAAAATAATAAGGAAGCAGTAAAGCTTGCTTTAGATAAGCAATATGTGAGGGACAGCTATGAGGATAACCTGAACCGCATTTCAGCTTATATGTGGACGGACGGTGTAAAGACTGCCAAGCCCAACATCCGGTACTTTATTAAAGAACAAAAGATAAATGGGCTGTTAAAAACCACATTGAATGAAAATGATTTTTTCAAAAAGGTTTTCGCGGGGATCTTGCCGGAATTTTATTAAAAAGAGCCGGGTTACCTGCTCTTGATTAAAAAGGATGCGATGGAATGTCAGAGAGGATAACACTTAAAGTGGATGGGATGAGCTGTGCCTTGTGCGCTTTGAGAATAGAGAAGGGACTGAACGAAGTTGACGGAGTATCCGGCGCCAATGTTAATTTTGCGACTGAAAAGGTTTCCCTTGAATATGACAATAACAAACTTGAAATAAATGCAATTAAAGAACTTATTTCATCTTTGGGATTTTCTGTTCTCAACCCGGAAGAGAATAATCAGGGCAGGCGGAAAAGCTGGGCTGGTTCGGGAAGCAATGAGACGACAAGGTTACGCACCAGTTTAATGGTGTCTGCTGTTTTGAGTATTCCCATGATCCTGATGATGCTTATTCCCGCAGTCACCTGGATTTTAAGCGGACTGGCCGAATGGACGAACTGGTATGGATTGACGGATGTCCTGGACAATATCACAATGAGTACATTATTTTTGCATAACTGGAAGTTGCAGCTGATATTTGCCACACCGGTACAGTTTGTGATTGGGTTCCGATTTTATCGGAATTCCTTTTATGCCCTGAAAAATAAGAGTGCCAATATGGATCTTCTGGTAGTATTGGGTACCTCGGCGGCTTATTGTTACAGCCTTTATATTTCAATCTATGCAGATGCGGATATCCTGGGGATGAAACCGGTATATTATGAAGCCTCCACCATATTGATCACATTGATTTTATTGGGGAAATATATGGAGTCGCGTGCCAAAGGGAAAACCTCCGAAGCGATAAGGACTTTGGCCGCGTTAAAACCGAAGAATGCAAGGGTTGTGAGAAATGATGAAGAAATGGATATCCCTGTTGATGAAGTGCTCATTGGTGATATTGTCATTGTGAGGCCCGGAGAGAAAATACCTGTGGATGGGGTTATCCTGGAGGGGTACTCTTCAGTGGATGAATCCATGATTACCGGGGAGAGCATACCGGTTGAGAAGAGTGCCGGAGACCATGTAACGGGTGCATCCATCAATTGCTTTGGTTCGTTTCGGTTTAAAGCACTGAAGGTAGGAAATGAAACTGTCTTTGGACAAATCGTAAAGCTTGTGGAAGAGGCACAGGGCAGTAAAGCCCCGATACAAAAAATTGCAGACAGGGTCTGCGGTATTTTTGTACCCGCAGTTGTGGGCATTTCCGTTGTCACATTCCTGGTATGGTTTTTTGCAGCCGGCGGACAGCATGACCTGAGAAGAGCCTTACTGGCCGCTGTATCGGTGTTGGTCGTATCATGCCCATGTGCGCTGGGGCTTGCCACTCCTTCAGCAATTATGGTGGGCATGGGCAAGGGGGCTTCAAACGGCATCTTGATAAAAAACGGGCAGGAGCTTGAAACAGCCTGCAGGATTAATGCTGTTGTCCTGGACAAAACGGGCACACTGACGACTGGAAAGCTGGAGGTTGCAGAGGTAAGCTTTATAAACAGGAATGTCACTGACTATTGCAAAGATGAGCTGCTTTCATTAGCGGCAGCCGCCGAAAGGAAATCCGAGCATCCTTTGGGAATAGCCATTTATAACTATATCATAGAGCTTGGCAGAATTAAATCCTATGAGGCTGAATGCTTTGAAGCGGTTTCCGGCAAAGGAGTTTCAGCAATTGTAAACGGCAGAAAAGTAGCTATAGGGACTGAAAGGTTTTTATCGGAAGCAGAAATAGAACTTGAGGAGACGCAATCTTTGGCCTCCAAACTTAGGAGTGAGGGAAAAACAGTTGTACTGATGGCTGTTGACGGGAAACTGGAGGCTTATCTGGCACTTGCAGACAGAATCAAAGAACATGCGCGGGATACGGTTGCCGAACTGAAAAAAACAGGGATTGAAGTCTATATGC
>JAEWQC010000262.1 GCA_023399355.1 Bacillota bacterium
CATGTATTGTACGAAGAAAAAATAGCTATGGAATCCAGTCCTTTCTTTGCGCAAAATCATTTATTGTGGCTGGAACATGTATCTGCAAATAGAGTGCATTCAGGCAGAGTGATCTCTGATGCATTGAAGCTGGCTCTCGCTGTAAATGCTAAAGTTCCCGGTGTGGAAATTGTTCCGGGACCAATGGGAACAGGCGGAGGATATCTTTACTCTGCCCTTTTTTCTGTGAAAGAGTCAAAGGGATATACCGATGCAGATTTATTAAGAGGACTATTTATAGCAGCAGGAGTCGGGGCGATTGCATATACAGGGACATTCCCTACCGGAGAAGTGATAGGCTGCGCTGGAGAATGCGGGGTCTGCTCAGCCATGACAGCTGCAGCAATTACTGAGATGGCAGGAGGCGATCCTGAACAGGTGGAGAGTGCGGCATCGTATGCTCTGCAGGCATTCATAGGCATACCTTGTGATCCCGTTCCCGGAGGCTTTGAACAGCCATGTTTAAGCCGTATCATTACTGCAATTTGTATGGCGATTACCTTTTCGGATATGGCGCTTGCAGGGTGCAGTGCATTTCTTCCGTTTGATGAAGTACTAACAGTTGCAGATAAAGTTGGCAGAGAGCTGCATTCTGATTTGCGCTGCACATCAAAAGGGGGCTGCTGCTCAACCTCGACTGCAATCAAGCAAAAAAAAGAATTTGAAATGTTTATGAAAAGCAGGTTAAGATAGTACACGGCCAATGCTAAGCCATAGGCTATCCGGCGGTAACGAGCCGGAACCGGGTTTCGTCAGAATACAGGCAGCATTTTACTATATTGAATGGAATGTAAGAATAATTATTTATTTTAAATAACTATTGACAAAGGAGAAAATAGCTAATAAAATAATACCAAGTAAATATATAAGAAAACTATGGATTGAGTTGACCGGAAAACCGGAGGCTGAATTAATTCTCATATGATGATATGGGGTTAGTTTGGTCTTTTTCATTTTAAGGAGATGAATTGTATGAGTGAGAGAAGACTAGGCTTTGACACGCTCCAAGTGCATGCGGGCCAGGTACCGGATCCTGCGACAGGATCAAGGGCAGTCCCCATATACCAGACAGCCTCGTATGTATTGGAAAATCAGGAACGCGCTGAAATCCTTTTTTCGTTAAAGGAATTTGGCAACACCTATACAAGAATTGTAAATCCTACCAACGATGTTCTTGAACAAAGGATTGCCGCATTGGAGGGAGGCTCGGGAGCATTGGCACTGGCTTCCGGCGCAGCAGCCGTTACCTATTCCATATTGAATATTGCAAGGGCTGGCGACGAAATTGTTGCAGCAAGCAGTTTGTACGGAGGAACTTATAACCTGCTTTCCAGCACCCTGCCTGACCTGGGTGTCCATACGGCTTTTGTGGATCCTGACGATCCTGAGAATTTCAGAAAAGCGGTCACGGATAAAACCAAGGCGATTTTTATAGAATCCATTGGTAATCCGGGAATTAATATCATTGATATTGAAAAGGTCGCAGAAATAGCTCACCAAAATGGAATCCCGTTGATTGTTGATAATACTTTTGGAACGCCATATCTTTTAAAACCCTTTGAACATGGAGCCGATGTGGTGGTTCATTCTGCAACAAAGTATATTGGCGGCCATGGAACATCGATCGGAGGACTTATCGTAGACGGCGGAAAATTTGATTGGGCGGCAAGCGGACGTTTTCCGGGATTCACTGAACCTGATAAAAGCTATGGAGGACTCAAATACTATGAGCGTTTTAAAGAAACGGCATACATAGTCAAAATCCGTGTCAAGCTGCTGAGAGATACAGGCGCCGCCATCAGCCCGTTCAATTCATTTTTATTCATTCAGGGACTTGAAACCCTTTCATTAAGAGTTCAGAAACATGTTTCAAATGCTCGGATTATTGCAGAGTATCTAAACAGGCATGAAGCTGTTTCATGGGTCAATTATCCCGGACTGCAAGACAATAAGTATTATGAGCTTGCTCAAAAATATTTCCCCAAGGGGGCGGGGGCAATATTTACCTTTGGCATTAAAGGCGGAATTGAGGCTGCCAAAAGATTTATTGATCATCTTGAGATATTCTCCCTTCTGGCCAATGTGGCTGACGCAAAATCCCTTGTTATTCATCCTGCAAGTTCAACACATGCGCAGCTCTCCGAAGAGGAACAGGCAAGTGCCGGAGTTACACCTGATCTTGTGAGACTCTCCATAGGAATTGAGGATCCGGAAGACTTGATTTTTGATCTTGAGCAGGCATTGAAAAAAGCTGTTGAGGCTTAGTTTTTCAACTTAATGTGTGCTTAAACAGACATTTGGATTTTAACAGGATCCTTTAATGAGGGGGGGTGGGAGAATTGGCTGAAGGAGATTTATCTGTTGCCGAACAGGCTGTTGAAGAATTTAAGAAGGGACTGTTTTGTTCTGAAGCTATTTTGCAGGTTTGCAACAAAGAATTGAATCTCTCCTTGAGTGATTCTGCAATAAAGATGGCAACAGGGTTTGGAGCAGGTCTGGGTGGAGCTAAAAGTTGTTGTGGCTCTCTTACGGGGGCAGTTTTGGTATTAAGTGCGATCAAGGGGCGCGAAAATGCCAATGAAAGCGTTGATGAGGTTTTCAGACTTACAAAGGAGCTCCATGACCGCTTTGAAGAGGACTTCGGGGACACATCCTGCAACGTTTTAACTAAAACTGTGGACTGGGGAGCTCCTGAGCACCATCAGCTTTGTGAAAAGTACGTAAGAGGGGCAGCGGAAATTTTATACGATTTATTGACTGAAAACAAATTTATTAAGGAGGAAGCATTGAATGAAAAGTAAAGGATTATTTTCTGTAGCAGCAGTTTTCATAGCCATGGCTTTATTGGCAGGGTGCGGTAAAACAGCCGCCACAAACACAGCAAGTACAGCAAATACGGCAGGTGTATCAACCACGGGAGGCAGTGATTCAACCTCGGCGACTGTTGCAACCGGTGAGAAAAAGCTGAAAAAGATAACGGTAGCCTATGCAGGCGGTACTTGTGAAGCTCCTGCGTTTGTTGCATATCATAATGGTATCTTTAAAGAAGAAGGGTTGGATGTCAATTTTGTTCAGATGGGCTTTGAAGACCTCAAGAGCGGTCTTGCATCCGGCAAGGTCAGCGGTACTGTCGGTAATTTTGCCTGGTTCAAGCCTATTGAACAGGGGTTGCAGATAAAGATCACCGGAGGACTGCATGCCGGTTGTATCAATGCCGTTGCACCTCCGGACTCGGGCATCGCTTCCATCGCTGATCTGAAAGGAAAAACCATCGGTGTTGATGCAATTGGCGGCGGTCCGATGATTATATTGTCCATTGAGCTTAAAAAGAAGGGGATCGATCCGAAAACGGATGTTCAGTGGAAGGCATACCCTCCTGCACAATTGGAAGCAGCTATTGATAAAAAAGAAATACAGGCCTTCATCGTTTGGGATCCGTTTGGCGCTGACCTGGTGAAAAACAAGAAGTATGTCCAGCTTCTTGGAAATGGTTCTGATGAGCCATACAAATCAGGATATTGCTGCTACTCTGTTGTAAGCAACAAGCTTGTTGAGAACGATCCGGAAGCTGCTGCGGCATTTACAAGAGCGGTGCTGAGAGCGGCAGAATGGGTCGGCCTGCATACAAGAGAAGCTGCACAGCTGGAAGTCGATCAGAAATATGTTGCCATCAGCGTTGATGAAGATGAAGAATTCATCAAGCAGTATGTCTGGAAGCCTGGTGTCAAAGATGCTGCAAAAGACGTCAAATTCTTTATCGAACAGACCAAGGATCAGGGAATTCTGGATCCGTCTACAGATGTGAATGAACTGTTTAAGAATGCATTCTATTATGCTATTCCGGATTATAACGGCAAATAGCGGTTTTAAAAATAATATGATAATTCAAGTGCCATAGTTCATAGGATGGCACTTGAATTATATAAATAAAGGAGAGATGTAAATGGCGCTAAATCGAGCTGAAACGACAGCAGAGAATGTGCTTTTACAAGAAGAATCGATTCCAGACAGTAATGCAGCAGCAAAGTCACGATTGAAGATCCTGACCTTTATACCACTCATAACGCTGGCGATTGATTTCATATTGCATACAACACTTCCCAACACTCAGACCTCCGGTATCAACAAATCATATGACACAGTTCTGGTATTAGTCTGGATTATTTACATCGGAGCCATACTACTATCCATTAAAGTAAAAAGCATCATTGATAAAATAAATCATAAGGCACCCTTTTTTCTTGCCATATCGATATTTATCGGTATTTGGGATCTTGTTACCCTAAAACTCGGGTGGTTGGAGCTTCCATACTTTCCGGGCCCTGATAAGGTGTTGGGGATTTTTACGGAGGATTGGGCGGTTCTGCTGAAAAGTACGTTTTATTCCCTTCGCTTATTGCTGGTTGCCTACTTAATAGGTGTTTCAAGCGGACTCCTTACCGGAATCACCATGGGCTGGAGTAAAACGATCAATTACTGGGTAATGCCAATATTAAAGGTCATAGGACCTATTCCGGCAACAGCCTGGATTCCAATTGCCATGGTCGTGTTCCCGACATCGTTTGCAGCAAGTATCTTCCTGATCGTTTTGGCAGTTTGGTTTCCAGTAACGGTGATGACCAGCTCGGGGATCTCCAATGTCAGAAACTCCTATTTTGAAGTTGCAAAGACGCTGGGAGCGGATGAGAAATACCTTATTTTCAAGGTAGCCATTCCTGCATCCTATCCAAGCATTTTCATCGGTTTGTTTATGGGAATGGGAAGTGCTTTCCTGACGTTGATTGTTGGCGAAATGCTGGGTGTCAAAGCAGGATTGGGCTGGTATATCAATTGGGCGCAGGGCTGGGCGGAGTACAGCAAGGTATATGCGGCACTTATCGTGATCGCATTTATATTCTCCAGCTTGCTGACCTCATTATTCAGAATTAAAGACAGAGTTTTAAGCTGGCAAAAGGGGCTGATCAAATGGTAGATAAAAGCCAGGAGGTTCATATAAATGATTTTAGTGGCGGGGCCATCGATGTGAAAGGTGTCGGGCGAGTTTTTGCAAATCCCGACGGCAATGACATCGTCGCTTTAAGCAACGCCACATTGGATGTAAAAAAAGGCGAATTTGTTTCACTTGTAGGACCAAGCGGATGTGGAAAATCAACCTTGTTAAGACTGATTGCAGGACTTGATACCCCAACCGGCGGAGAATTGTTCCTGGATGATGAGAAAATTACGGGTCCAAATTATGAACGGGGACTTGTGTTTCAGGATCCGACACTTTTCCCCTGGCTTTCTGTGAAGGCAAATGTTGCTTCAGGCCTTGTGGCACGTAAGATTTATCATCAAAACAAACAGCTGGTTTCCGAATATATAAAGCTGGTAGGTCTTGAAGGCTTTGAAAACTCATTTCCGCATCAACTTTCAGGAGGAATGGCCCAGAGGGTTGCTCTGGCAAGAGCTCTGGTAAATCACCCCAAGGTCATGCTTCTTGATGAACCTTTGGGAGCGCTGGATGCGTTCACCCGCATGCAAATGCAAGATGAAATATTGCGCATATGGCAGGATCGGAACACGACCATGCTTTTGGTGACGCATGACATAGATGAAGCCATTTATATGAGCGACAGGATCGTAATAATGACTCCGAGACCTGGTAAGATTCAGAAAGTTATTGAGGTTGAAATAGGCAGGCCAAGGAGAAGAAATGATCAGGACTTCTTCAGAATCAGGTCCAGGATCCTTGAAATGCTTCACTTTGCCAGAGAAGAAACCCTTAGCTATTACTTGTAAATTTTGAGGAGTGTGGTTCGAATGAGCAGAATAGATTTAGTTCGATATGAAGATTTACAGGATGAGGCAAAGCGGGAATATGATGTTCAGGTGAAGGAAAATGGCAGAGTTACAAATATGAAACGTACTTTACTCCACTCGGCGGTTGCATTTAAAGCCTACCAGCAATGGTATCCGTTAAGAGATGAGATACAGGACTTTATAGGAGAACGGGGCGTTTTTGTATTTTCTCTTGCCATATCCACCCAAAATGAATGTCTTCTATGCTCCTCCTTTTTCAGGAAAATATTCATAGACAGAGGGGAGAACCCGGATAGCCTGGTCCTGGATGATAGAGAGAAATTGCTTGCGGAATATGGCAGCAGGATTGCCAAAGATCCGAATCAGATTTCTGAAGAGCTGTATGCAAAGCTGGAGGCTGTGTTTGATGATAAACAGATCGTTCTCCTGACAGCGTTTGCCGGAATGATGGCAGCCACAAACATATTTAACAGTGCGCTACAAATAGATTTGGACGATTATCTGGAAAATCTGAAAAAATTGTAACGAGGCAAAGATGTCCTCCACCGCTTGGCTCTTTTGCTTTTGCAAAAAGCCTGGGTGGCGGGTACCGAATTGGTTTTCAGACGGTGAGAATATCTCCCGTAATGTGTTATAAAGGGAAAGGATCATCATGGGAAAAGAATTTTTAAATAAAGTAGTGTTTGTTACCGGAGCTGCTCATGGCCAGGGCAGAGCTTCGGCTTTGGCTTTTGCTCAAGAGGGTGCCGATATTGTCGCTTTTGATATTGCGAAACAAATTCAATATCCATCCTACAAACTTGGAACATCAAATGAACTGGAATCCTTGAAAGCGGATATAGAGGCTCTCGGCAGGAAGTGCCTGATATTTGCCGGCGATGTGCGGAATGATTCCGATATCAAGGAAGCAGTTTCAAAAACCATTTTAGAGCTTGGACAAATTGATATTTTATTCAATAACGCCGGTATTGCTGCTTATGGCTATTCGCACCAGCTTTCCGAAGAAGAGTGGGACAGTGTGCTTGATATTAACTTAAAAGGCGCATGGCTGGTGGCAAGAAGAATCATACCCCATATGATTGAAAAAAAGCAGGGGGTTATTATCAGCAATTCTTCCATTGCCGGTCTCAGAGGGTTGAACAGAATGTCTCATTATACGGCATCCAAATACGGGCTGATAGGGCTTACCAAGTCCTGGGCAATAGAGCTTGCTCCTTATAATATCCGGGCTGTAAGTATTCATCCGACAGGGGTCAATACGCCGATGAATGACGGTCTGGCAGCATTGGAAGGCTCTACTGCGGAGGAAATCGCCGAGAGGTCGGCAGGAAATCTTCTGCCCGTTCCATGGATTGAGCCTTCAGATGTTGCCAATGCGGTATTATTCCTGGCCAGCGATAAGGCAAGGTACGTGACGGGCTCCCAGTTTGTGCTGGATGCAGGCCTGCTGACAAGATGACAGGAGTCAATATTTTGAAATCAATGAAATGGAGGTGTTCTTTTGAGTTACATTGATGAAAAAGTTGCACCAAAAAGAGAAGAAAGACTAGGAACTTGTATTGATTTCGGCGGTTGTGCCTGTGAGCTGAAAAAGGGCTTTAATGGAGGCTGCCTGAAAAACAACGACAGGGGTTTCTGCCAGGGTTCGATATGCCAACTGCTGCCGGGACTTTCGATGCTGAACACCATTCCCGATTCAGTAGTCATTGTACATGGTTCTTTGGGCTGCGGCGGAGCGGGGCATTCACAAAGTGCGGCTGTCCGTGGCAGACAGATCCTCGGTGGCAGTTCAAATCCAAGAGGAACCCTATGGCTGTCGACAAACCTCAATGAAACGGATGTCGTAAACGGAGGAGAGGCGAAATTGTCAGAAGCGATTATTGAGGCGGACAGGCGATACCGTCCGGCTTCCATAATAGTAGTATCCAGCTGCGTTCCGGGAATTATCGGCGATGACCTTGACGGTGTGGTTGCGAAGCTTCAGCCTCAAATTAATGCGACCATTCTGCCGGTTCATTGTGAAGGTTTTAAGACCAAGGTCATGGCGACCGCTTACGATGCAGTTTATCATTCCATTTCCCGAAACCTTTTGGAGAAAGAGGAAGAAGAGGTTCGGGTTTTTCGGGACGAGTTGGAAGAGGCAGCTGAAAAAATCCGGCGCAGCAGGCAGGTCAATCTGATGAACGTATCTTCCGGTACACCCGGGGATGAAAAGGAGCTTACCAGACTGTTGAATGCATTGGGACTTGAGGTCAAAATATTCCCGTGCTTTACTCATCCGGATGATATGAAATATGCGACGGAGGCAGCCTTGTCAATAAGTACCTGCCCTACACATGATGATTACTTCCTGAAGCATCTGAAGGAGAAATTCGGCGTACCGTATTTGTTGAAATATATGCCTATAGGAATTGAAAATACGAACTCCTGGCTACGGGACGTTGCAAAGATTTTTCACCTTGAGGAGGTCGCGGAAAGAATCATAGAGCGGGAAACCACTGAATTGGAACTTTCGCTCAAGGGCATACGTGAAAATTTGAAGGGCAGGAAGGCGATGCTGAGTGCAGGAGAAGTCCGGACACTTGCAACAGCCGGCTGGCTGCAGGAACTCGGATTGGAAATTATCGCCGTAAGGCCTTATCATTACGATGAATTTGGAGAACCTGCTCTTGACAAGTTGATAGAAAAGGACTCGGATCTGCAAGTGAATGTCGGAACGGTTCAGCCCTTTGAAACAGCCAATATTATAGAAAAGAACAAGCCGGACATCTATCTGGGACACAATTCGGACAATGTTTGGGCTGCGAAGTCCGGCATACCGGTTTTACCGATTTATGGAGGCCCAAATACTTATGTGGGCTATACAGGTGCCTTTGATCTGGCAAGGGGCATCAACAGGGTTTTAAAGAATCCTGCGTTCAACCGCAATCTGAGGAAAAATGTAAGGCAGCCCTATTTTAAAAATTGGTACACGGATCAGCCGTACAAGTACATCGTACAAGGAGGCGAAGTTTAATGAGCAGCAGATTTATTGAACGTCCAAGAGCCTTCTGCGCACTCGGGGGTGCGATGTTAACAGCGGGATCCATTGCCGGCGTCGTCCCGATAATCCATACGGCAATGGGCTGCGGAGGAAGTATTTACTGGAACCAGGTCGGCAGTACGGGCTATCTTGGCGCAGGATATTGCGGAGGCCTTGCAGTTCCAAGTTCCAATGTCAAAGAAAAGGATATCATTTTTGGAGGAATGGATCGGCTGACCGAGCAAATTGAAAATACGGTGAAACTCGTTGAGGGGGACCTGTATATTGTATTGACGGGGTGTATGACTGACATTATCGGCGATGATATTCATTCTGTAGTGAAAGAATTTCAGGCAAAGGATGTCCCGATAATAGGAGCAGAAACAGGTGGATTCAAAGGCGATGGCTACAAGGGTTATGACCTGGTTTTGCAAGCGCTGGTCAGCAGTTTTATTGAAAAGAAGGATCGCAAGGTCAGCAACAAGGTCAATTTATGGGGAATCGTTCCGGGACAGGATGCCTTCTGGAGAGGGAATATCAATAATATTAGAGCTCTTCTGAAGAAGTTGGGACTGGAAGTAAACTCGTTCTTCAGTGAAAGCGATACTTTGGAAGGCATTAAAAATTCAGGAGATGCTGCTCTTAATATTCTGGTTTCCGAATTTTACGGAATGGAAGCAGCTGAGCTTTTCAAGGAGCTTCATTCGGTGCCGTACATCACTTTTCCACTGCCGATAGGACCTTCAGCGACCGGAGAATTTCTCAAAAGAATAGGGCAGGAACTCCATATTAATGAAACATTGACCAATAAGATTGTTGAAAATGAAAATTCTTTGTATTACAAGTATGTGGACAGGATTGCAGATACTTACAATGATCAGGATTTTCAACGCTATGTTGTTGTGGTGGGAGATCGGAACTACTCCGTTGCTTTGACCAGATTTCTGGCGGATGACCTGGGATGGTTGCCTGAGCTTACTGTAGTTACTGATTTTTATGACGAAGAAAAGCATCAAAAGATCAGTGATCGCTTAAGCAATTTAAGTTCAGGCTATAGGACAAAAATTGTTTATGAAACGGATGCTTCAGAGATCCAGTACCATTTGAGCAAACACTGGCCGGCTTCAAACGGTCAGAAATTTTATGACGCTTTCAGTCCGGCCTTTGTCGTAGGTAGTCATTTGGAACGTCAGCTTGCAAAAAATATCGGAGCGGCGCACTTGACGGTTTCCTATCCTGTAGGCAACAGAGTCGTTCTGACTCGTGGTTATACAGGGTATTTGGGAGGCTTGAACATGATTGAGGACATCTTCAGTGTGCTTGTTGCCGAACGGTAACAATTATTGCCGGCTTTTATGGCGTGTCCAGCAGCCGGCGCCTGAAAAAATCCGCGGAGTGGGCAAGAACTTTCTGTTCCCACTCTTGGTTGCTGAACAGGTGGTCTGCTCCATCAACAACAGTCAATTCCGCTTTTCCATCATAATGCGCCATATATTTTTCTGAAGCACTTAAGGAAACTACTTCGTCGTGATTCCCATGGAGAAGTAGTTTTTCTCCCTTGTATTCCGAGGCAATTCTGTAAATATCCTGTTTGTTGAGATCCTCAACGAATGCTTTTCCAATCAATAAGCCCTCAAAATCGTGGTACCCCTTCTCCAGAAAAGCCCGATGCCCCTCACCAATAAAATGATGATGTACAATATCCGCCATATTGCCTGCCGGTGCCCAAAGGCATAATGCCTGCACATCCTTGCCATTGATTCCTGCCAATACACTTGCAACAGCGCCCCCCATACTGAAACCAACAATGCCGATTTTTTGCGTGTTCACAAACTCAAGGCTTTTTACATATTTCAAGATGTTTTTTGCATCCTCCAGTTCACCGGACAGAGTCATGTTGATGAATTCTCCGTCACTTTCTCCACTCCCGGCAAAGTCGAACCGTACACTCGCAATGCCGTTTGCTGCTAAAATTCTTGAAAATTGAACAAACATAAAATGCGGACCTGTTTTATTCCCACCAAACCCATGGAGAATAATGATTGCAGGAATTTTACCGTTTATTTGGCCGGGAGTATGAAGCATGCCTCTTAAGGTCAGGTCATTGCTTTTTATCTCAATTGCTTTTTGCATAAAAGCCTCCTTTCAGTTATAATATTTAAAGGAAAGTAAACATATTGAATTACTATATTTAATTTTAGTATACACTTTTGCTTATGTCAATATGGTATAAGCATAAAACATACTAAACATATAGGAAAATTTAAAAAAACTATTGACAATTGACTTTATGATGTTTAAAATAAACACAACAAAACAAATATGATTAGTATCCGAATAAATTTATTGTATGGTTGAGACTGACCAGTAGCTCTGGAGGCCAGATTTACGCCCTGTTAGCAGGATTGTAAATCAGGCCTTTTCTATTTACAAACTTGAATGAAAGCAATCGCTAAAAGTAAGCCGGAAAAAAATAAATCAAATGGAGGGGTTTTGTGAGTACAGTTAATATAAGAGAACCCGAGGTTCAGATCAGGGAAGTCCGTCTTGGTTCTATTACAGGTTTTGAAGGAACTGCAGGGGAACTCGTAAGATGTTCACATTCGGGAAAGCTCAATGAAAATACAAGAAGCTTCAGTCAATGCATAGGGTGTGCTTCAACTTCCGCCTTTTGTCAGCTTTCCATGATACAGGATGCTGCGATAATAAATCATGGACCTGTGGGCTGCTCAGGAGATTTCCCCATGTTTCACTTTACATATAGGGCAGGTCAGATGGAAAGGAATCTTCCTTCAACCGTCGGCAGGTATTTTTCGTCAAATATTGAAGAAAAAGATACTATTTTTGGTGCTGCGCAGAAACTTGAAGATACCATCCGTTCGGTATATGAG
>JAEWQC010000322.1 GCA_023399355.1 Bacillota bacterium
GTACAGATCATAATGGATAAAATAGACGGTAAATTCAAGGGACAGGGAAAAGTCTTTTTAACGAATGTGGAAGTGGTGAACAGTTCAAATATTAAAGCTTATATCAATAAACAGGGAGAGGGATCAAGTGAAGACAAGTAGCCTGAAAACCAGGTTCATCATTTTTGCTGCAATACTGTTGATACCTATTGCTACAAGTGCAGTTATCTCACTGGTTGTAAGCGGCAATATCAATGAGAATTACAATCATATCCTCAGCAGGATCAACATGACCAATGAAATAAAAAATGATATTAAGGAATCCCTGCAAGGGATCAATAAATATATCCAGGAAGATTCCCGGGATGGGAAACGCCAGTATGAATTCAGCTGCAATAATGCCATCGAACGGGTGGACGAGCTCCAGCTGGATTCATTGAATGACAGCAATTACATATTGAGAGATCTGCGTAATTCGCTTTCCAGCTACAAGGATACGGGGGACAGGATGATCAGTAAATATATGAAAAAGAGCGCAATCAGCGATTATTATCCTGATTACCTGAAAACAAAGGAAATAGCCGGTTACTGCGATGAATACACCTCAAAGCTCATCAGCAGCTATTTACATTACAACAGTCTGATTTTTGACAAGCTCAGTAAAAATACTGGTTTTATATACAAGCTGCTGATTTCCTACATATTGATTTCCATATTGGCAAGTATTCTCTACACCTTCTTTTTCCTGGGGAACATAACAAACAAGCTGAAGCAACTGGTGGAGGCTTCAAAGAAGGTTTCCAAAGGCAGCTTTGATTATGTTGAAGGCAAAAAGACAAATGTTTACGAGCTTGACATCCTATCCGAAGCCTTTAGAAAAATGATAAGAGATATCCTGCAGCATATCAATTCCCTCAAGGAAAATGCCAAACTGGAAAGGAAACTAAGCGAAGAGGAGATGAAGCTGCTGAAAAGTGATTATGCCTTGAGGCAATCGGAACTCAAGGTATTGCAGTCCCAGATAAATCCGCATTTTTTATTCAATACGCTCAATTGCATAAACCAGACGGCAATAAAGGAAAAGGCGGCCAATACTGAAAAACTCATAAGGTCGGTGTCCGAGATCCTCAGATACAGCCTCAGTATGACGGAAAGGAATACAACCCTTGAAGATGAGATCAACATCGTGAAAGAGTATATCTACATACAGCAGTTAAGATTTGAGGAAAGGCTCCAATTCGAATTTGAAACGGATGCGGATTTGAAAAAGTACAAGGTACCTGCAATGACACTGCAGCCGTTTGTGGAGAATGCCTTTATCCATGGGATCGAGCCCATGGAGGAGGGCGGATTGATCAGTATAAGGATAAAGGATGCCAATCAGTTCTGTGTTATCAAAATTGAAGATACAGGCTGTGGAATTGAGGAAGGCATACTGGCCAAAATAAACTCAGATGATATCGGACAGGTGCACAAAGGCCATACAACAGGGCTGGGGATTAAAAGTGTCGTAAAACGGCTTGAACTTATGTACGGTAATACTGACCTTTTCTATATCGACAGTCATCCGGGCATGGGTACAACAATCATTCTCAGGATTCCATTAAGCAATAATGAAGAGTATGCTTCTACGCTTAATTTTGACAGGGAAAGGAGTGGAAGCCTTGATTAAAATTCTGGTAGTCGATGATGAAAAATACGATAGAGAAGCAATTATCACGATGCTGAACGAGGAGTTCAAGCAGGGGCTGGAAATCGAGGAGGCAAGGAATGGAAAGGAAGCCATAGAAATCGCCGAAATCATGAGGCCGGATATTGCCATAATGGATATCAAAATGCCGGGAATCAACGGACTGAAGGCAATCCAGGAAATCAGGAGGTTCCTGCCGGATGCCTATTTTATAGTGCTGACGGCATATGACTACTTCGATTTTGCGGTAGAAGCAGTGAAAAACAATGTGAAGGAGTATATCCTGAAGCCTTTCGGGAAAACCGACATTGTGGAAAAAATTGAAGCGACAATTATGCATGTCAACGCAGACAAAAGGAAAAGGAAGTTGGATATCGAGAACCAGGAAAAGCTGTCATATGTGATACCTGTTATTGAGAATGAACTTGGCTTTGCCATAATCAACAATTCCTTGTCGCTTATCGATTATGAAACCTACCTTGGCTATCTGGGCATGAATTTCAAAAACGGGTTTGCCCTGGTGATCAAGGTGGTTGAACAGACGGGGGATAGCGGAGGAGTGGATTCCGAAGGGGAGACGCTCCGCCTGCAGATTGGTGAGTGTATAAAAAAATGTATTGGTAAATTTCAAAAAAATATCGCAAGCTTCCGGTTCACCAAGGAATTCGTATCCTTTATTCAGATAAAGGAAAATGAAGACGAGGAAATGATCAGGCAAAACACAATGGGCCTGTGTGCTGATCTAAGGTATAATATCAAACGCCTGTACAATAAGGACGCTGTAATTAGTATCGGCAAGTGCCACCCTGGAATTAACTTGATGCATCGATCTTATGAAGAAGCCGTGGCCGCCATGAATTATGCCAACGGGAACACCGGGATCGTGCATTTCGACGATCTGGACAGCAAGTTGAAAATCAATGTGGGGTATACCGAGGCAGCAAATGGAGGAGACAGGGAGAAAGTTGCGCTTTTCAGATCCGTCGAGCAGTATATAAAGGATAATATAGAAAAAGAGCTGGATCTTGAGACCGTAGCGGCAAAGTTCAATCTGAGTATCTATTACTTCAGCAGGATATTTAAGGACATACTCGGGTACAACTTCCCTGACTATGTAAATATGTTAAGGGTGAAGAAGGCAAAGCAGCTGCTTCATAACAATGAAATCAGCATAAAGGAAATATGCTATGCTGCCGGCTACAGTGATCCGAACTATTTCAGCAAGGTCTTTAAAAAATATGAAGGAGTAACGCCTTCTGAATATAAGGTAAAAAATTGCGGCGAACAATAGTCTTTTTTTGCATTCAGTCAGCAAGATTTAATTGATGATACACCGTTTATTCCGTTGAGAAGATAATAAAAAACAATACGATAATTCCGTCTTTAACAGCTGAAGAAGGGAAAAAGCTTGAGAACCATTGATTATGGCGGGACCCAAGCTTTTGTTGTTAGACTGAAAAGTGTGTAATGTTTTTTACAATTTCGTGCTTTTGAAATATTTTTTATCTGGCGTGTCCCAACAATCTGATAATCCGTGCGCAAACCAAAGGCCTCATGCAAATCGTCCGTGAAGTTGGATCTGGTATAGCAGGGTATCTGTTCCCCTTTGTTATTGAATTTTCGGTTGCTCCCGGATGCCAGTCCCGCATCGGTACATACAATAAATTCAGAAAGATCAAACTCAGACAGGATTTTTCCTTTATTCAACTATCAAAGACCCAGTAAAAAATTGCGGTGAATAATAGTCTTTTTTTGCGTTCATTCAGCAAGATTTTATTGGTGATACGCCGTTTATTCCGTTGAGAAGATAATAGAAAACCAATACTATTATAAAGAGATCAATGATCTTGCGAATAGTACAAATCTGAGGAGGTTAATCTATGAAAAGGAAAGTGTCTTTAGTACTTGTGTTAGTGTTCCTTATCGCTCTTTCGTGTATCGCTCCGGTAACGTCAATGGCTGCAACAACCTCAAAAGGCTTAATCGGTGTTGTTATGCCGACAAACAGCGAGTCAAGATGGCCAATGGCTTACAAGCAATTCAAGGCAGTTAATCCCGATTTGCAGATCCTGTACAGCGACAATAATCCTGCAACAGAAAAGACCAATGTAGAGACTCTGGTTAACAAAGGCTGCAAGGTTATTATCGTATGCCCGTTTGACAGCAAAGCTGCAGCAGCAGAAGCTGATTATGCCAAATCAAAAGGCACTACAATCATTTCCTATGACCGTATGATCATGAATACGAAATCTGTTGACTACTATGTTACATTCGATAGTGTCGCAGTTGGACAGGCACAGGCTCAGTATCTGGTAGACCAGGCAAAGGGTAAGGGCAAAGGACTTCATCTATATCTGTATTGCGGCGCGACGACAGATGACAATGCCTTCACATTCTTCAAAGGTTACTGGAAGGCTTTGCAGCCGAAGATAGCGGATGGGACGTTTATCGTTGAAAATTCGCCTCAAGCTGTTGCACTTAAGAATGTAAAAACTCTTACTCGTACACAGATGTCCGGCATCATTGACCCTCTTTCCACCCAGTGGGATCCTCCGACAGCTAAGAACTTGGCACAGGCTAATCTGGCCAAATTAAAAGCTTCTGCAAAGGGTAATGTTTACGTGCTCTGCCCGAATGACGACACATCTCGTGCAATCACCGACACATTCAGAGCAGATCCGGCTATTAAGACAATGTATTCCACAGGACAAGATTTTACTAAGGCATCTATCCAATACATCATCGATGGCAAACAGGGAATGACAGTTGCTAAATTGGATAAATACCTTGTACAGGATTCGCTGAAGATAGCTGACGCAGTTCTCGCCGGCAAGACGCCCGGCGCAGATCTCATCAAGCAGCAGTATGACAACGGCGCCAGGAAGGTTCCCAGCACTCTTGATACAATCACTTCCGTTACAAAGTCCAATGTCAAGGATATCATCATACAGAGCGGATTGTACAAATTAACAGATTTTAAAAATATTAAGTAAGCAGATACGAAAAAATTGAACTGATGCAGTACTTATAAGAGCGGGATCAAAATCCTGCTCTTATAAGTAAGTAGATATAACGAGGCTCAAGATGTCCCCCGCCTCTATAGGAGGCGTGCACCGATTAGGTTTGCAGGTGGTGAGCATATCTCCCGCCTCGTTGAAACGCAGCTAGGTTCAAAATTTCCTGAAGAAATTTTGAACCCGGGTAAGAAAATTTTTCTACAACCGAAAAATTTTGAACCGATGCATTATAATTATTGTAATTATTTTACTTCTATTGAGAGGGGATTGAATATTGGAACAGAATGACTATATTCTGGAGATGGATAATATCGTCAAAGAATTCCCCGGGGTGAAAGCACTGAATGGAGTTACATTCAAAGTGAAGCGCGGCGAGATACATTGTCTGGTCGGTGAAAACGGAGCCGGAAAATCCACTTTGATGAAAGTATTATCAGGTGTTTATCCACATGGAACTTTTTTAGGCAAGATCATGCTGAATGGTACAGAGCAAAAATTTAAAAGTATAGCAGACAGTGAAAAAGCCGGGATCGCAATCATATATCAAGAATTGGCGTTAATTCCCGAGCTTACAATCTATGAAAACATCTATTTTGGCCATGAAATAAAAAAAGGCTCTTTAGTCGATTGGAATGAGACGATCGTAAAAGCGAAGGAAATTCTTGAAAGAATTCATATCCATGCGAATCCGGACACGAAAATAAAAGATTTGGGCGTAGGTCTGCAGCAGCTTGTTGAAATAGGAAAAGCGTTAAGCAAGGAAGTTAAGCTTTTGATATTGGATGAGCCCACCGCAGCTCTGAGTGAAACGGATTGCGAAAATCTGTTCGGGATTCTCAGAGACCTTAAAAAACATGGTGTGACCTGCATCATGATTTCTCATAAAATACGAGAGGTAGTATCTATCGCTGATACAATAACAGTATTGAGGGATGGGAAAACGATTACCTCAATGAATGCCACAGAACGTAAGATTGAGGAAAGTGATATCATCAAACACATGGTTGGCCGTGAACTCGGCAACATATATCCTAAAAGGGACATTAAGGAATTTGGCGATGTCTGCTTCGAATTAAAGGATTGGACGGCATTCGACACCACAAAGGGACGAGAGATATTACACAATATCAATATGAATGTCCGTAAAGGGGAAATAGTAGGAATTGCCGGATTGATGGGCGCCGGACGTACCGAATTGGCGCTGAGCATTTTTGGGAATACGCAGCACTACAATACAAAAGGAGAACTACTGATAAAAAATGTAAAGAAAAACCTGACCTCTTCTAAAAAGGCAATCAATGAGAAAATTGCCTATGTAACGGAAGACCGGAAGAAAAATGGGCTTATCTTGATTCAGGACATCAAGACGAACATAACAATAGCGAATTTAAAAGAACTTACAAAATTTTTGGCCATAGATGAAAATAAAGAGGTCAATATAGCGAATCAATATTTTAAAGAAGTCAATATGAAAGCTTCGTCTATAGAACAGGTGGTCGGAACCTTAAGTGGAGGGAACCAGCAAAAAGTCTCCTTGGCGAAATGGTTGTTTGTCGCTCCGGATATCATGATTCTGGATGAGCCAACCCGCGGGATTGATGTCGGTGCCAAGTATGAAATCTATACGATCATGAATGAACTCGTCAAGAAAGGCATGAGCATTATCATGATTTCATCGGAATTGCTCGAAGTGATCGGTATGAGCGACAGGATCTATGTCATTTCAGATGGGCGGGTCGTAGGCGAAGTAAGCGGGAGCGAGGCGACAGAGGAAAAAATCATGACCATGGCAGTATAATGAATATGTGGAGGTTATTATGAGTTTAGCATCTGAATTTGGAAAGATATTTAGAAAAAATATCAGGGATTACGGCATGTATATTGCATTACTGGCGATCATAGTAATTTTTTCAATTGTTACCCAAGGCTCTTTCATCTCTCCGGTCAATATTTCCAATCTGATCAACCAGACAGGCTTCGTAGCTGTTTTGGCAGTGGGTATGACCATGATCATCATCATCCGTCACATTGATTTGTCGGTTGGATATTTATGCGGATTCTTGGGTGCCATGGCTGCGATTTTCATGACTCAGATGGGGATGCACGCCTGGCTTGCCATTCTTATCGTGATGGCCCTCGGAGGAATCATCGGCATGGGTTATGGCCTTCTGGTTGCCAGAGTGAACGTGCCTGCCTTTGTCGTAACATTGGGCGGCATGATGTTTTTCCACGGGATGGAGATAAAAGTAACAGAGGCGACGGGCACGATTACAATTCCAAACGCCGGCTTTATCGCTATCGGCAACGGTTTTATTCCAAGTGCCGGCATGGTTGGCGGATTCAGCATATCCACTCTTGTAATAGGTACGATCGGGATTTTTATGTTTGTCTATTTTCAGAATAAAGAGCGGAATATAAAACTTAAGTATAATTTTGAAGTTTTATCAAAGCCCTTTTTCCTTTCGAAAATGGTACTGATCGCTGTAATAATAATAGCGATTTGCTTAATATTGGCGGCGAATAGCGGAATTTCCTGGACATTGATCGTTATGGGAATTGTAGTTTTTGCTTATAACTTTTTAATGAACAAAACAGTCTTGGGAAGGCATGTATACGGTGTAGGCGGCAACCCGGAAGCTTCTGAACTGTCAGGTATCAGCGTTGCGAAAATTACAGTGCTTGTTTTCACCTCAATGGGCGCGCTGACAGCACTGTCCGGTATTCTTTATGCATCCAGAATGCAATCCGCAGCTCCTACGGGAGGAACGGGTTTTGAACTGCAGGCGATCGCTGCCGCCTTTATCGGCGGAGCTTCCCCGAACGGCGGTATCGGCAAGGTTACAGGTTCGTTGATCGGAGCGTTTGTAATGGCTTCTCTTACCAACGGTATGAATTTAATGGGCTTAGGGAGTTCGTATCAATTTATTATTCAAGGGTTTATATTGGTGCTGGCTGTCATATTTGATATCACTACTCGTAAGCAAAGCGCGAAAGCTTAAGTTTATTTCGAGTGAATAGATACAGTTGATATGTTGAAGAAGAACTTTCCAGATATGTTGAAATTGTCAGGAATGCCAATGAAATCTCAGATAATATTATTGATGAAGAAGAGAACGAACATGAAGTTTAAAACCTGATTCAATTGAACCATAACCGGCAGTGTTAATTTACTGTCGGTTTTTTGATGGCTTTTTTCCAATAGCCCTTCCTTTTACGCAACAAATACCAGGGACACACTTCAGCAATACAGGAATACTTATGTTGAGGTGTCCCTGTACTTTGTGAAGGCAGGAACAGGCATATTGCATACGCCGTGAAAAAGCTTGAGCACAAAGCGCTCAACAGGTATTACATAGTTAATTGAGTTAAATATTTAAAGAAATTGGAATAAATTCTATTTTATTTATAGGACTAGTTGTTAGATTACTTATTAGACCAGTAATAGTAAATATTTATGGTTAATACATAAAACGACATTATATATAAATAATCGACAAAATAATTTAAAAAAAGAAAAATAGTAAAAAGTTGACTATTATTTTGTGCTTTGCTATAATAATTATATGTGTTACTAGTTTGAGTTATATAGAAAAAAGGAATATATTAGATGAAATGAGCGAGAATAGTTGAAAATAAGAGTATATACGAAATGCTCAAATATAAACGTTGAGTTGGGGTTCTGGGGTTAAAAAGGTAAATGTTAATATAAACAAAGCTTTTATGTAAGTATTAAAGGTGAATCTCACCCCATTTGTGTTAAAAATTAATGGTGTGAGCGTTTTTATTTTTGAAAGATTTAAATAAAGCACTTATTTGGTTGTTAATCGCTGGGGGGTCACGTTAGCCACTGATGGGGAATATACAGTGAAAATCATTGTAACTTGTTGAATAGGATAAGCGAAAGGGCGAAGCTATGTAAATCGTTAAGTAAATCTGTGGGGTGTAGAGATGTATTGGTATGTACTTTTTGTGCGGACAGGTCGCGAGCAGAGGGTAGAGCAACTATTGAAAGAGAGGTTAGATGCCGATTTATTTTTGCCGTTTGTTCCATTACAAGAGAGGCTTTTTAAGATAGAAGGTATGGTGAAAAAGGAGTTAAAACCTTTATTTCCGAGTTATGTATTTATCGAAACGGAAGTATCTGGTCAAGAATTCATAAAAAGGACAAGTACTTTAATCTATTCTTTACATGATATAGGCTTCTTATTGAGATACTCAGAAACAGAAATTGCGCTTAGGGAATCAGAAAGGCAAATGTTATTGAACTTATACAATGACGATTATTGTATTGAAGCATCAAGTGGTATTATGATAGGTGATAAAATTCATATTACGGATGGACCACTCAGAGGGCGGGAAAGTATAGTTAAGAATGTGAATAGGCATAAAAGACAAGCATATATTGAAATAGAGTTAATGGGAGATATTCGACAAGTAAGTGTTTCGTTAGAAATTGTAAAAAAATTCTGAGATGGGTGTTGGCACTTATTTGATGTATAGTATAGGATAAAACCAGACTATAAATATTCACTCATATTAAATCATATGGAAGTTCAATGGATAAAAATATTATGTTTACTGAAAATTGCTATTCTGCGAAATACTATACAGAAGAGAATTATACATATACGGATTATTTCTTTTTAAAATCAGAAGAGAATAACTACAAAACATATATTAGTTTTTGCAAGAATAGGGTTGATTTCAAAAAACAAAATCATGAATACTTTCTTAATAATGAAGAAATTAAATATTTTGAATCGCTTGTATATGAC
>JAEWQC010000168.1 GCA_023399355.1 Bacillota bacterium
GGCTCAAGGAAACAGGTATTCCGGAAATCAATGACAATGAAGTGCTCTTGAAAGTGAAAAGCGCAGCAGTCTGCGGTACGGATATCAGGATGATCAATAATGGTTACAAAGGTATCACTGAAGCAACTCCGAGGATTCTTGGACATGAACTGGCCGGGGTGATCGCCAAAACAGGCAGGAATGTAAAAGGGTATAAAGAAGGGATGCGTGTGGCAGTCGCACCCAATATGGGCTGCGGTGTCTGCGATAGCTGTGTAAGCGGTAATACGCATATGTGTGTTGAATACAGTGCGCTGGGAATCAATATTGACGGCGGTTTCGCCGAATATGTAAAGATTCCTGAGGAAGCTGTACGACAGGGAAATATCATTATACTTGATGCAAATGTTACATTTGAAGAAGCGGCAATCAACGAGCCGCTATCCTGTGTATACAACGGGTTTCTCAAATGCAATATCAAACCGGGAGATAATGTGCTTATTGTTGGAACGGGTCCGATCGGTATCCTGCATGCAAAGCTGGCCAAGATGGCGGGTGCGGCAAGTGTCATGCTGAATGACATATCGGTTGAACGCCTCGAAGTATGCAGAAATATAGACAGCTCTTTTATCATTGTCAAACCGGGCAACATCAAGGAACAAATTATGGTTCTGACAGGCGGCAAAGGGCTTGATGTATGTATAACTGCATGCCCTTCGCCCCAGGCACAGGCCGATTCACTTGAACTGATGGCGACAGGCGGCAGAGTAAACTTTTTCGGAGGACTGCCCGCAGGCAGGGAGATGGTACCTATCAATACCAATCTTGTACACTATAAGGAACTGATCCTTACCGGAAGTGCCAGAGCGAACCTTTCCCATTTCAGGAAAACACTCGATTTTATTTCTAATGGTATTCTGGAAGTAAAGGATTTGATCTCCCTCAGGTTCGGGCTAAAGGATATTTCTGAAGCAGTCAAACTGGCAGCAAGGGCGGAAGGTTTGAAAAATGTTATTAATTTTGATTAAAGGGTCATTTGATTAAGGTCATTTGATTAAGGTCATTTGATTAAAGGGTCATTTGATTAAAGGCTATTTGCGGATCAAAGCGGACTAAATCCGGGAGGGGCTCGATGCCCTCAAAAATTGATAAAAATGAGGGGTATCCATATGCCTGATTATTTACTGGGTGTCGATATTGGTACACAGGGAACAAAGACAGGACTTTTTACTTCAACTGGTAAGAAAGCGGCAGAAGCTTTCGAGGCATCGAGGCTGGTCAACCCGTCAAAGGGAGTTGTGCAGCAGGAGCCTGACGATATTTACGGTTCGGTTCTGCGGACGATTCTTGAGGTCGTGCGGAAATCCGGAGTCCAACCCGGGGAAATAGCCGCTATAGGCATAGACAGCCAGATGGCGGGGGTTATGGGGATCGACAGGGACTGGAATGCTGTGACTTATTATGATTCCTGGCTGGATACCCGGTGTGAAAAATATATCGGCAGGATGAGGGCAGAGGCGGAGGAAAGGGTAATAAGCCTGACGGGATGCCCTGTAACCTACGCCCATGGCCCGAAAGTGCTTTGGTGGAAGCAGGAGAAGCCTGAGACCTACCAGCGTATAGACAAATTTGTCATGCCGGGCGTTTATGTTGCCGGCAAACTGGCAGGATTAAAATCGGATAAGGCATATATTGATTATACTTACCTGCATTTCTCCGGCTTTGGGGATGTGGAGCACAACATGTGGTCGGAAGAATTGCTGCAGCATTTTGATATTGAACGTTCAAAGATGCCGGAGATAGTAAATCCCTGGGATATCATCGGACACCTGACCGGAAGTGCAGCCCGGCATTGCGGACTGGCGGAGGGAATACCAATCGTGGCAGGCTGTGGTGATACTGCGGCAACTTCACTGGCGGCAGGAGTGACACAAAAAGGCATTGTATTTGACATAGCAGGTACTGCATCAGTTTTTTCCTGTTGCGTTGACAGCTATAAGCCTGATGTGACCAACAAGACACTGCTTTATCCAAGATCAGTCCTGCCGGGGCTGTGGGCGCCGATGGCCTATATCAACGGAGGCGGTTTGTGTTTACAGTGGTTCAGGGACAATTTGGCCGGCGACGGAGCGACATACAGGGAGCTTGACAGGGAAGCGGAAAGAATTGCACCGGGAAGCGAAGGCTTGCTTTTTCTGCCTCATTTCAGCGGCAGGGTATGTCCCAACAATCCAAATGTAAGAGGCAGCTGGATGGGGCTGAGCTGGAATCATAAAAGGGCCGGCATGTACAATGCTGTCATGGAGGGGATTGCCTATGAGTACGATTACTATTTTAAAATCATCAAAAACCTCGTAGCTGATAGCAGCTTTTCACAGGTTTATGCAATTGGCGGTGGTGCAAAAAGCTCGCTTTTTAATAGAATTAAAGCCAATGTTCTCGGACTGGAATATGTTACGCTGAACATTGCCGATACGGCTCCGCTGGGAAGTGCAATTGTGGCAGGCTATGGCGCGGGCGTCTTCACTGATTTGAAAAAGACGGCCGACAGCTTCATAGAGATTGAACACAGGATAGCCAGTGATGTTTCCGCTCACAATGCTTATAAAAAATATTCCTCGGCATATGAAAAGGTGTTTAAAGCTCTTGAACCGACCTTTAAGGAACTGGCGGAACAGGTGACTGAAAATTGTCAGATACCTCCATCTGAATAGAAGCGAATAGAAGCAAAATCAAAAGCATAAGCGGATATGTTTGACAATAACATACAACAGTGGTATTATTTACAAAACATCAGAACGGGTTGAGGTGCAGGTAAATGAAGAAACTTGTTGTAGTATGGCTTATAGCGATAGGGGTGCTGACGTATACCGGTGCGGCATATGCGGCGGAAGCTGGTGGTATTCTGGAAGTGCCGGACGTAAAAATCATTATGGATGGCAGGATCACAAAATATAATGATGTACCGATCAGCGTCAATCAGAATACCCTTCTTCCGCTAAGGGAACTTTTCAATCATCTTGGCGTACAGGATGAAAATATTCTTTACGATGATCAGAAAAAAAGCGTTACGGTAACAAAGGATCAGATTAAGATTTATATGGAGGTAGGCAGCAGGAAGGCTTTTGTGAACGACCGGCCCGTCATCCTCAATACGGCACCTGTGGGGTATGCCAAAAATCAGCGTATATATATCCCTTTCAGATTTGCAGCGGAAGCCCTTGGCAAGAAGGTGGTATGGGACGGATCGGCGAATGCCATTTTGGTCTGTGATGCATCAAAATATGAGAATGTCAGGCAGCTGCTTGAAAAGTCGGACTCAGCCATGAAACAGATCAGCAAATGCAAGACAGGTATAAAAGCGGATGGGACAGTAAAATCAGAACAATTCAATACGAAGCTGGGAATCGTTTCAGCATCGCAAATCGATAAAATGAAAAAAACGATATTCTCTAAACTGGCGATGAATATTTTTGGAATAGAAATGGCATCAGATTCCTATTACAGCGATAATGCTTCCTATACGTTAAATCCCCTGAGCGGGAAGTGGGAGAAGGCAATATATACGCCGGCCGATTTTGACAAACTGTTTGTCGAGAAAGGGGAAGTAAGCGTCCTGGATACTCAGGCCATTGAACCGCTCTGTGCAGGCTTGGAGCAGGTAACCGGAAGCGGGCCGGAAGAAATATTGCTTCAGGGCGAAGTCTATTTGAGCAGTCTCCTGCAAAGTTTGGAGACGGACGAAAAGACTGGAAATGCTTTAACGACAGGCAAGAATACCACTCCCGATACGTTTTATATGACGGTGTCATTGAACAGCAGTACATTTCTTGTGAACAATATCGTGATGACAGTTAGCTCTGAAGAGGTTTCCAACAAGACGACTATTCGGACAGATATGGCGATAAGCATAGAATATAGCGATTATAACGGTGATTTTCAGGTTCTCGTACCTGAAGAGGTGATCCTGAATGCTGTGCAAAGAAAATAGCATTTTCTTTTTTCAAACGGATCTCCTGGTAAATAAACTGCGGGGGTGTCCGTTTTTATTTATAAAGACATCAAGAAATCGAATGACGGACACAGTTCTTGCAGTGAATTCTTTTCGAATTATTGTTAATCCATTAACCATGCGGTATAATGATATGGAAAAATGCATCTAAACAAGTGTTTTAAATATGAGGACAAGCATCTATGAGATTATGTACAGTCATTGAAATACTTGGCGCTGAGCTTCTTACGGGAAGCGACTCTGATATGGAGATCCTTTCGGCATGCGGTTCCGATCTGATGAGCGATGTGATGGCTTATGTGAAGGAAAATGTGCTTCTGCTGACAGGTCTGGTAAGCCCTCAAGTCATTCGGACAGCCGAAATGATGGACATTAAGGCGGTGGTCTTTGTAAGGGGGAAAAACCCCGGAGCCGCTGTTCTTGAGCTTGCGGCGGAAAAAGGAATTGTAGTTCTTTCAACAAGCCATCCCATGTTTGTAGCCTGTGGGAAGCTTTACAGTGCAGGATTGACAGGAAAGGGTGTTTGGTAGTGGGCAGCGGTCTGTTGAAACTCCAGTATGACATACCTGCAAACGATCTGATCTGTGCGGGTGAAGCTTCGAGCAATGTAAAGAAGCTGCTGGTACAGCTTGGAATAAATCCTGTTTTCATAAAAAAGACAGCCGTTTCGATGTATGAAGCAGAAATAAATGCAGTGATACATGGTGGAGGCGGTTCTGCCCATGTTGAGATCGATCATGAAAAGGTACTGATTCTTATCAGTGATAAAGGCCCGGGCATTCCAAACCTTGAACTGGCCATGCAGGAAGGATATTCGACTGCTTCGGATGAGATCAGGGAGATGGGCTTTGGAGCAGGGATGGGCCTGCCCAATATCAAAAGGTATGCCGATGCACTGGATATACAAACTGAAGTAGGGAAAGGCACGACACTTACAATTATAGTATACTTTGACAGAGCTGAACCGATCGCAGAAATCACAGAGTCATTTTGAGCAGAGGTGAAAAATGGGAAACTATTTTCATTCCGTAACACTCGATGAGGATAAATGCAGAGGCTGTACAAACTGTATTAAAAGGTGTCCAACCGAAGCAATCAGAGTGAGAAAAAGCAAGGCACGCATTATTAACGAGAGATGCATCGATTGCGGAGAATGTATTAGAATATGTCCATATCACGCCAAATTAGCAATTACGGATGATTTTTCATGCATTAAGTCCTTTAAATACAGTATAGCCATCCCTGCTCCAACACTATACAGCCAGTTCAAACCTGAATACAGCCGGAACAAGCTTTTGAACGCATTCAAGCTGATAGGCTTCGACGATGTATACGAAGTGGCAAGAGGGGCGGAATTTGTAACAGAAGCGACGAAGTCTCTGATCAATAGAGACGGTGTGAAAAGGCCTCTGATATCATCAGCCTGTCCCGCCGTTGTTCGATTGATACAAGTCAGGTTCCCCAACCTGATCGACAATCTTGTAAGACTGGAATCTCCGATGGAAGTCGCTGCAAAAATCATTAAAAGGAAAACAGCCGTCCTGAGAAGCTTGGAACCATCCGATATCGGAGTGTTCTTTATCACGCCCTGTGCAGCCAAAGTCACCAGTGTCAAGGCACCTTATGAAAATCAGAAATCCTCCGTCGATGGCGTAATTTCAATAAGAGAAATCTATCTTAAACTCCTTTCCAGGCTGGAACAGGCAAAAGAAACCGAACAGCTTGCGCAAGCGGGCTACGAGGGTATCCGCTGGGCCAATTCGGGAGGGGAGGGCCTTGCAATTGGTACAGACAGATTTCTGGCTGTTGATGGAATACATAATGTGATTACTATCCTGGAGGCAATAGAAAACGATAAACTTGAAAATGTCGATTTCATAGAGGCGTTATCCTGTGCAGGAGGCTGTCTGGGAGGCCCGTTAACGGTTGAGAACGTATATGTTGCAAAAACCAGACTCAAAAAGCATATTGATGAAGCCAAGGTGAATATGCATCAGAATCCAGTCCTGGAGAAATTCGAAGAGGATATCGTCTGGACCGGAAATATCGTGTACAAGCCTGTTATGAAACTGGATGACGATTTCGGGATAGCCATGAAGAAGCTTGAAGAGCTTGAGCATATCAATGATGAGCTGCCCGGCCTTGACTGCGGCGCATGCGGAGCTCCTAGCTGCCGGGCGCTTGCCGAGGATATCGTAAGAGGCATTGCGAATGAGACGGATTGTATTTTCAAGCTTCGTGAAAAGGTGCGGGATCTGGCTGCACAAATGATGGAACTGGAAGGAAAGATTCCGCCTGTCATGGACAAAGAGAAAGACAAAGAGAAAGACGGATAAGGACAGAGAGAAGGATAAAGACAAAAACAAAGAGAAGGACGACAGACAAAGACAAAGTCAAAGACAAAGTCAAAGAGAAGGACAAAGAGAAGGACAAAGAGAAGGACGGGGATAAAAGCAAAGACGTCCGGTGTACTGATTGGCGAGGGGGTGCTTGGATGAATGCGGCTGAACTGGCTGTCAAGCTGGAAGGTCATCTTATTACCGGAGAGAAGGGAAATTCTGTTCAGATAGAAGGAGCATACTGCTGCGACCTGCTCAGCTGGGTAATGTCGCATGCCGGCAAAGGAGCTGCGTGGATCACGGTACATACGCATCTGAATATTGTTGCAGTAGCATCGCTGGCAGAATTGTCCTGCATCATCATACCGGAGGGGATTGCAGTGGAAGAGGCTGTTGCAAAGAAGGCCGCTCAGGAGGGCATCCCGGTCATATGTACAAAACACAATGCCTACGAGATTTGCTGCATCATACATGATTGCGGCTTATAGGATAAATAGATGAATTATGCGTACGATCTGCACATCCATTCGGCTCTTTCACCCTGTGCCGACAATGAAATGACACCGAATAACATCGTAAATATGGCTGTTTTGAAAGGCCTTGATGTCATTGCGCTTACGGATCACAATTCCGGAGCGAATCTTGAAGCTGTCGGCAGATGTGCAGAAAAAGCCGGGTTGCTGTTCATACCCGGCATGGAGGTTGAAACTGCTGAGGAAGTTCACCTTGTATGTCTCCTGCCGGATATTGCAAATGCGCTCGAACTAAATGGGCAAATTTCCGGAGCTCTTCCTGCCATAGCAAACAGGGAGGACATATTCGGCAGGCAGCTCATTATGGACGAAAACGACATCGTGACCGGTGAGGAGAAACAGATGCTGATTACGGCTGCGTGCCTTACAGTGGATGAGGTTTGCCGGAGGGTGAACCGTCTGGGAGGTGTAGTGATTCCGGCGCATGTGGACCGATCCTCCTATAGTATCCTTTCAAATCTGGGGATGGTTCCTAAAAATCTTCCTGTCGGAAATCTAGAGATTTCTCGAAGTTGTGATCAATATTTATTCAGAACCACCAGACCCGAACTGGACCATTACAATCTGATCAAATCTTCGGATGCCCATTCTTTGGAAGATATACTGGAGAGGGAAAGTTTTCTGGATTTGAGGTCACTTTCTGTCCAGGCTTTGTTGGAAGCATTGAAATAAAAGATATAGAAATTTTCATGAAAATTTGTCAAAAAAAGTACGGATTTTTGTACATAAAGTACATTTATTTTCAGGAAGCAGTTGAATTAAGCGCTCAAGTTTGTTATAATATTAACATCTTTGTTAAATACTTAACAACCGTTGGAAACATAAAAAAATACTGATTGGGGGTCTTGCAAAATGAGTAACTGCCTCTGTGGTTGCGTTGATGAAAAAGAACGTAAATTGCAGGAAATCATTGAAAAATACAGGGATACGAAGGGTGCGCTGATTCCTGTACTGCACGAAGTTCAGGAGATATATGGATATCTTCCCATGAACGTACAAAAGCAAATTTCTGAAAGCATGAATGTTCCTCTCTCCGAGATTTACGGAGTAGTAACATTTTACACACAATTTTCATTAAAACCAAAGGGTAGATTCAAAGTGAGTGCTTGTATGGGAACTGCCTGCTACGTCAAGGGTTCAAACAAGATTCTGGACGAACTTCAGGAAAAGCTTGGGATAAACGTGGGGGATTGTACGGAAGACGGCAAGTTCTCTCTGGACGCATGCCGTTGTATCGGTGCCTGCGGTCTGGCGCCGGTCATCATGATAAACGATGATGTTTATGGAAGACTTACTGCCGAAGATATTGAAAAGGTTCTGGAAAAATACAAGGATATTTAGGAACAACCGGATAGGGATTTGGTAAAAACCGGATAAGGATTTTAGGACCAACCGGATAAGGATTTTAGGAACAACTGGGACAAGGATCTTAAGGAACTGCCGGACATGACGGGAGAACACTGGATTGAGAGATATATCGCTGCATATACTCGATATAATACAAAATTCGACAGCGGCCAATTCAACTCTGATTAAGGTAATAATACGGACAGAGACTCAAAGTGGCTTGTTGGAAG
>JAEWQC010000184.1 GCA_023399355.1 Bacillota bacterium
CAGTCAGCCCAAGGTGGTGCACAGCAGAGTGTTCCACAGATGGATGCAAAGACACTTGAGGCCCTTCAGAAGCTTCAGAAGCTGCCTTTGATAGACACATTAAAAACGACAGGTGAGAAGACGGATACGACGATTGAGTTTATCGATATCCTGCAAAGCATGCCAGCCGGCATGTTGTCTGCGGGAGCCCAGGGATCGCAGGGATCCGCAAGCATGAACCCGAAGACCCTCGGTTCGATAAAGCAGTTGCTTGAAATCCCGATGCTGGAAAGTGTCAGGAATCCGGATCAAAGAGTCAGTGTTATCAGGAAATTTATGGACCTATCCAAAAACATGCCGGGAAGCAGCAGTCAGGCTCAGAATTCTTCGATACAGATTGATACGGCAACGATGGATAAAGTTCTTGCAAAGATTCCAGGGATAACGGATTTCAGTACTCCGTCCAATACGGGTTCATCAAAGGAAATGAGCAAGCAGGAACAGGATGCAGTCAATGAATTGTTGAAACTGCCTCTGCTGAAGGATATTCAAAACCCTGAGCAGAAAATGGATACACTGTTCAAGCTCATTGACACCTTCAAGAAAATGCCCGATATGTCAAAGGACAACGGAAACAAGGCTGCAACTGCCCAAATCAACTCCAAAGATCTGGACACGGTTCAGGAGCTCTTAAAACTGCCGTTGTTGAGCGATCTCAAGGATCCCACTCAGAAATCTGCTACGGTGAGCAAAATGGTGGATTTATTCAGCAGGATGCCTGACATGGGAGCGGCGGGTGAAAAAAACAAATCAAGCCAGGTAATGAACCCCGAACAGCTGAAAACCGTTCAGAAATTCCTGGAACTGCCTATGCTTGATACAGTGACAGATGCGAAAAAGAAGTCGGAAAGTGTCAATGAAATGCTTGGCTTGTTCAGCAGTATGCCTGACATCGGTACAGACACTGCAGACAGTACTAAAGGCGATAATCCCGCAAAGGATATAAGTCCTGAGAATGTTAAGGATATTCAGGCGTTTCTCAGGCTGCCGATGCTGGATACTTTAGAGGATGCAGGACAGAAGGCGGATGTCACGAGGCAGATCATCGATCTGGGTAAGAAGATGCAGAATATCATGACCGGCTCTGCTGTGAGTCCGAGAAGTGATATCAAATTTACAGATGATCAGGTCGATGGAGTGATCAAGGCAATACGCGAAACGAACGGAAAATACGACTTCCATTTTATCGGGATGATTGTATTGATTCTGATCGGCATGTACCTTATCAGCTCGCTGTTCAGTCTGATCATGGGACTGGTCATGTCCGGCGTCGCACAGAACACGGTGCGCGATCTGAGGAGAGAAGTGGACGGAAAGCTTTCACGCCTGCCGTTGAAATACTTCGACATGCATCCCCATGGGGATATCCTGAGCCGTGTAACAAATGATATCGATACGGTTTCAGGTACGCTTCAGCAGAGCTTGACACAGATCATTACTTCGGTGATTACAATCATCGGCTATATCATCATGATGCTCACGATCAGTCCCATACTGACGCTGATTGTCCTTGTGACAATGCCGCTGTATGTGCTGACAACGATGTTCATAGCCAAGAAATCGCAGAAATACTTTGCGGCTCAACAGAAAGAGCTTGGTTTGCTGAGTGGTCATGTTGAGGAAATGTATTCGGGACATAAGATCGTCAAAGCTTTCGGCAGGGAAAAGGTCTCTATAGAAACCTTTGAAGCAGTAAACAATAAACTGAACAGCGCAGGCTGGAAGGCACAGTTTGTTTCCGGCATCATGTTCCCGTTGATGAACTTCATCAGTAATCTGGGATATGTAGGCATCAGTGTGGTAGGCGGTATCTGGATCACAAGGAGCATTCTTGGGTTAGGTGACATCCTGGCATTCATCCAGTATTCCAGATCGTTCACGATGCCAATTGTCCAGACGGCTAACATCGCTAACATCATCCAGTCTACCGTAGCCTGTGCCGAGCGCGTATTTGAGGTGCTTGACGAGGAAGAGGAACTGCCGGACAGCGCTGATGCAGTCGTGCTTAGCAATCCGAGAGGCGAGGTCAGGTTTGAACAGGTTGATTTCCGTTACAAGGAAGATGAACCGCTGATAGAGAACATGAACATGGACGTGAAAGAAGGTCATACTATTGCTATTGTTGGACCAACAGGAGCCGGAAAGACAACGCTTGTGAACCTGCTGATGCGTTTCTACGAACTTAATGCAGGAAAGATCAGCGTGGATGGAGTGGATATAAAGAATATCAAACGCAGCGAGCTGCGCAAGATGTTCGGCATGGTACTGCAGGACACCTGGCTGTTCAATGGGACTATCAGGGACAATATCGCCTATGGCAGGGAAGATGCTTCCATGGATGATATCGTCCGTGCAGCCAAAGCAGCACATGCGGACCGATTCATCAGAACACTTCCGGAAGGTTACAATACTGTGCTGAATGAGGAAGCGACAAATATCTCGCAAGGCCAGAAGCAGCTTCTCACAATAGCGCGTGCCGTTCTTGCGGATCCGGCGATCCTGATCCTTGATGAAGCAACAAGCAGTGTTGATACCAGGACCGAAGTACTGATCCAGAAGGCAATGACTAATCTCATGAAGGATAGAACGAGCTTTGTTATCGCCCACAGGCTTTCAACCATCCGTGACGCGGAACTCATCCTTGTCATGAACAAGGGGAGTATCATTGAGATGGGCAACCACAAGGAACTGCTGGCTAAAGGCGGCTTCTACGCGGATATCTACAACAGCCAGTTTACCGGAGCCAATCTGGATACGGAAGCTGTTTAACGGATCTATATTTTACGATAAAAATAAACCGGAAAAACCAGGATGATAAAAATAATCACCCTGGTTTTTCTTTATTTAGCGGAGTTGGATAGTTTATCATACAGACTGATAACCCTGGTCTGCTAAAAGCTTTTAAAGGTTTCTGCAGCAAATAACGTTTGATTTTTATATGAAACCTTGATTTATGGTTATACTAAATATTATACCGAAATCAATATTGTTCAGGAGGATTATAAAATGAAAGTAAGAAGTATATTAATGATACTTGTGCTCTTTTCTTCTTTATTCACTGCATGCGGGCGGACTGCCCAAAATGGGACGACTACGACACAAGCCACAACAAATGCACCGACACAAGCTACCGCAACGACAGATGCAGTAACCTCTGCCTCGATTGTTGACACTGCAGCAGCTTTTGAAAAAGCGATCGGCAGTACCGGGACATGGATTATTGCAATAACAAAAGATGTCACAATTGATAAGGATATTTCACTGGATGGGGAGTTTAAGAACGGGAAAAAAGATACTGCCGGGAAAGATATTATACAACGGAAGGTCGCTTTATATTCCCAGGATGAGAATCGTACCATAACGGCCAGGTATACTTTGACAGCGCCCAAATTCACCATAACGAGCCCGCAGGCCAGTATCCAGCATGGAACCTTCAAAGGCGACCTCTATGTTGCCGTTAAGGATTTTAACCTTATTGATACGACTGTAAATGGCAATGTTTATTTTACAACGGATGAAGCAAAAAGTACGTTTAAGATCGATGCAACCAGTAAAGTCACCGGAGTACAGGAAGTGAAGAAGTAAGGAAGAAAAGCAGCTAAAAAGCAACACCATTCTTTTACTAAATTGGTGTTGCTTTTTCATTCTTTTCGGATCAGCTTCCCTTCCTGCCCTATATGTGCTCCTATTTTACGGATATGCCGATTTTACAGGTTTTCCCGCCATAGCTTGCAGTAATACTCCCTTTTGCACCTTTCGGAGCCGAGGGTAAAACTTTCAGCAGTCCACCGGCCGATATGGTGAAGTAATTGGAATTACTGCTTGTATAGGCAGCTTTGGCGGTCACGACGGAAGTAGTATTATTCGGCAGGGTGGCTGTAATTTTCAACTGCTTTGAGTTTTTACCCGCTGTATTGGAGAGTACAACACTTGAGGTAGAGGATTTCAAAGATTTTATTGCAACTATGGCAAGCCTCACCGTACAGGTCTTTTCAATCTCACCGCTAGAGACTGTAATGACAGCGCTTTCTCCGTTTTTTGCTCCCGAAGTAACTTTCAGCAAGCCTGTATCAGAGACTGTAATGACATCCGGATCATCAACATCATAATCGGTATCCGGATCTTTGGTAATGTCCTTGATTGTCCCGTCAACCATCTGTGCATTAACTTTCAGCTGTACCGGACTGGAAGATGTCAAACTGATGTTTCCGGGTACAACCGTGATGGATTTTATCTCAGGCTTGGTACTTACCCATTCATACACATAATTGTAACCCATCATATTTAAACAACCGGTTCCCACCGAGCCACTGGACAATTCGACCTGAATATATCTCTTGTCAGCAACTCCAGCTTTGGGAGGCTCCGGAGGTTTAAAACTCCAGGATTGCTGACCCCCGTTTTTTTCAGAAAGGGGACACCAACCGGAAGGCGCACCGGAGTAGCTCACCAGACTGCTGATGATTAATCCGTTACTGCCATTTCCAGAGGCTTCATAATTAAAACTGTAGTTTTCACCGGGTTTTATAATATCCGGCGGAGCGCTCCATTTAAAATTGATTGAAGGATTCGGTACAGACCAATACTTACAGTAGTCGGTACGTGTCACGTCAAATTCACCGCCGGTATATACAGTTGTGACTTCACCTCCGTTTACCACGGCTGAATAGGTCTTGTCCCAGGGGATATCCTGCGGATAGGTCCACTTTTCGGCAAGAAATGGTTCGAGCCAGAT
>JAEWQC010000280.1 GCA_023399355.1 Bacillota bacterium
TTTTCTATATTAAAGGGTACTTCCCTTCCATCTCTCTTCCGAATCTTTGTTATCATAAGTCATGTGCTCCCTTCAATTTCATCAGTAGTATTCTTTTATTTTGATTTCATACCGTTTATGAGTTGGAAAGGAATAGGCTGTAGCAACAACCTATTCCTTTTTTCGAGGTAAGAGAATATAAGAATTTTATTCTAAAACGCGGACTTCAGAAGAAAACGGACTCTCACAATGGCTCATCATCTTTTGTCCTCTAGTATGTAGTAAAGTAATTTTCGCATGAACTGCTAAATCCAAATTCATTATATCACTCACGATATGTTGGGTCAATCAAAATATGTGCAACTATATATAGTATTTTTGTATTCTTTTTTGCACATGTGGGAGGTCATGCTCTTATACATTGACAGCACAGCCTCGAACCATTTCGCCCTATGTTTTTTATTTTATTGACGTTGCGATCTGCTCACATAATTCATTGTAGGATATCCCTGCCGCTTTAGCTTCCTGCGGCAGTAAACTTGTTGGTGTCATTCCAGGCAGGGTATTGGCTTCCAAACAATATAATTCATTATTATTATCCAGTATAAAGTCAATTCGTGAATAGAATCCCAACCGCAATACTTTATGGATGGATAAGGCAACAGACTGCATTTTCCGTGTGGCAGCCTGATTGATTTTCGCCGGACACACTTCTTCTGTCATACCGGATTGATACTTGTTTTTGTAATCATAAAATCCCATTCTGGGGATGATTTCTATAATGGGAAGTGCCGCACCGTTGAAGATGCCAACAGAGAACTCCCTGCCGACGATCTTATCTTCAATAAGGAGGATATCCTCATAAATTCTTGCATATTCTATTGCTTTCTGCAATTCATCCTGATTTTCAACAATGGTGACTCCGACGCTGGATCCGCAGCTACAAGGCTTTACGACGCAAGGGTATACTACATCAGTGAAATTACAGGCATTGGGCTGTGCAATATTGTATATCTTCCAATCAGCAGTTTTGATCTGATTTGTTATCATGAGCTTTTTCGATAGGTCCTTATCCATGGCCAAAAGGCTTCCAATGTACCCCGTGCCTGTATAACGGATGCCAAAAGAATCAAAAACAGCCTGCAATTGACCATTTTCGCCAATAGAACCATGCAAGGATAGAAATACAATATCCGAAGCTTTGCATATTTCAATCACGTTTTTCCCGATCAGGCTTTCGCCATTGCCGGATTTCTGCTTTATTTCCAACAAATCAGGCTCTTCGGCAGGGACGATGTAACTATATCTTTTTTTTGAATTTTTATTCAGAAAAAGTGATTTACCATCGTGCGACTGGGCACCCAGATATAAATCCAGCAATAACACATCATGCCCGTTTTCAATCAGCGCATTGGCAATCAAAGAACCCGAAGACAGGGATACATCACGTTCCGGGCTTAAGCCCCCCGCTAAAACAACAATTCTCATATACTCCACTCCTCCCCCATTCCCATATATATGATTATTTGCAACACATCCAGTTTAGTACAAATCCTTTCTGTTGGCAAATCATAAAATCTTGAGCGGAAGAGACAAGTCAACTATTACCCCTAGCTCACAGATATCGATTATTTCTGTCATTTTTTAGGTGGAGTGAACTGTATAACCTTTCTGCCTGCTATGACATAGATATTTCCATTGGTCGAAGCTGTCGCAAATCCGTATCCCAACTCAGGTGAATTTGAGACTTTCTTCCATACATTGGTTTTTGGATTGAATTCCACTACTCCCCTATTGATATCGCCCTCAGGAATGAAATACAACTTACCATTCAGCATCTCTGCAGCACAGCTAAACCAGGAAACGTCCATCGGTCCAATATAGGACCATTTGTTAATTTGAATATCATAAACTTCAATATTGTAAGTAATATCCTTTTCAGTTTGAATTCCAAGTACATAAATCTTATTGTTCAGGATACCAGCACACACAATATTGCCTAACTGGAGCATGTCTGCCTTCTGTTTCCATTTATTTGACAAAAGGTCATATTCAAAAACAAGATTCCCACTATTTGTGTCTTCATCTCCTGTCGAAAGGGCATATAGCTTCTTCCCACTTGAAACCACGACTCCATTAGCTCCAGAAACCGGTATTTTCGTGAGCCGTCCGGATTTTCCGGTCTTGAGATCATATTGAAGCACCTCTCCATTGGCCCCGGCAATAAGAAGCTTGTTGTTAAGAACCATCAATTGGAATATCCCGTATGAATCTTTTACCCCGGATATAACCGCCTTGTTTTTCCAGATATCACTCTTCGGGTCATACTCCTTTAGTGTTCCATCATTATCGACCATATATATTTTGCCACCGATGACAACCGCCTTATTGGAGTCATTTGATGAAAATCTGAAATACTCGATCCCTGGGATTGGACTCTTTACAGTAATATCCATACTTTCATTCCCGGCAGGCCTGTCCTTCATATAAGTCCAATTTTTCGGCAGAGGTTCGACCTTAGTTGTGATGAGCATCGTTCGAGATTTCTCATCCCATTTTGCAGTTGCTTCAAATATCTCTGCAAATTGCTTAATTGGTACATACATACCACCTTTGTATTCTAACGGTGCAACATCAAATACGACAGTTTTGCCATTGATATAATTTGATTTGCCTCCAACCGTAATCTTATTCATTAACATGTCCATACTATTTGAATCAATGTTCAAGCAGGCAAGCAGTTCATTGTATTGTGCAAGATATACATTGTTCAGATTCAGCACCGGGGACTTTAATTTCTGAAGAGCTCCATTCACTTCGAGGGCAAACTTTGATATTTCATAAACCTTAGGTGACAAATCGATCAATTTATCGGAAGTTTCGGCATATGGGAAAGGCTGTTGACCGCTGCCATCCAAATTAATTTTGTAATCATGTGTAAAGATCAGCCCGTTTGCAATATTAACTTCTATCCCGCTGTCTTCTGTAGCGCGCACCAATTCCTTTTTTTCCGTCCCATCCGTTTTCATCCTGGAAATTTCCGTACCCTTCCCGCTGTAATAGATATAATCACCTATTACATTCAAAGATTCGATTACGGAACTATCCAGCTTTATTTTTCCGGTACCGTCGGTTTTCATCCGGTACAAACCTGTATAAGGAGCGTCTTCCAAATAATATATATAGTCCCCCAGTATATTTATACATATCGCAGTAGAGTAATGCTCGCTCAGTTGTATAAGATTACTTCCATCTGTTTTCATTTTAAACAGGGCTGAACCTTTATTTAAATTCTGAAAAAAGATCCAATCCCCTATAACATTAAGGCATCGTGCAGAACTGTCACAGATCTTTGTCCTTCCTGATCCATCCAGTCTCATTTTATAAGGTTTCCTATCTGCTTCATCTATATAATAGATCCATTCTCCTTCAACATTGATCCATGTGGCAAAATCATCGTTTAGCTTCTCGGCTTCGTAAGTGTCAAGTTTTACCCTGTAGATTCCCAAATTAATTGCGCTGTTGTATTTGGAAGAATTGGCATCAAAAAACCTGCAGTAAAGATAACCATCTGCTATATTAAGGCTGTCCGCATCGTGATCGCAGATCAGTTCCATATTCTCGCTGGCTTTATCAATCCGGCACAGTCCTTGCCCGGGATAGCTTATATAGATTGCCTTGTCGGTTTCAACAACATGGCCTCCGTTTGCAGTGTTTCCCGTGGTGTTTCCCATTACTTCCGTCTGTCCAGCGGAAAGGCCAAGTGGTAAACCGGTTACCAGCAAGAAGAAAGCCAGACTGAAAATAAAGAATTTTTTCATACATCCTCCAGAAAGACGAAATATGTAATATCCAATAATATATTGATATATTACCACATTCTTAATAAAACGTTAAGCACTTGTATTTAGTCACTGATCCAACTTTCGCTAATATTTGAAAAGAAGCCGCGCGCACTAAAAATCTTCCTCATAATTTCTGAGGAAGACAGGCAAGTCAACGCCACTTATTCGTTTTCATATATAATCCCTGCATCGGCGCTTTATTTCCCGTACTTTTACTTGTTTTCCTCGCAACAAACCATGTGGAATAGAATTTGTCATCCAGTCCTTTTGAATAGTATTCATTATTTCCTGTGCAACCTGTCCATAGCTTGTTTTCAAAGCAGCCCGGGTAATATTTTGTTGACATCCATCTTTCATTAAGGTTGCCATCATGACTGGTAAAAAGGCATTCCAGAATATCAAAATTATTAGTAGAATAATAATCATAGAAAAATGTTGGCGAAAACTGATAAAATCCATGTTCGACATAATTGTTGGAAGGGGTGGAATGGATAACGACCCCCTCTGCCTTCAGCATGGCAAATATGTTGTTCATGGTATTTGCTACATTAAATACATGTTCGATCGTTCCACCGTCAAAGATAACATCAAATCTATTTTTAAAGCTATCCGGAGTATTCACGTCATTTAAGTCGCAGATATAATCGGCACCTTCATATTTGCTGACATCAAGGCTTTTTACTTCCAGACCGAGGGCGCCGAAAAACAACCGGTCCGATATGCAGCCTCTCTGCTTGAAAACAGGGTTTAAACTAAGCCCTTTATTTTTTTCAAGTTCTTCAATATATATTGAAGGTTTGCAATTATTAAATTCTATTTTATTGTCTTCACTCAATGATACATGACCTGTTTCATTTAAAACTTTATTTAGCTTATCCATTTTGAAGAGCACATCCTGTTTTCCCAAAGTCAATATTTCTCCGCCCAGGCAAAATCTTTTTGTGTCTTCGGCAAGTTGGACAGCAGTGTTATATGTAATCCCCAATAATCCTCACCCTCATTCATTTACTACTCTATTACTATATTATCGGGTCTATCCATGGGTGAACAATTCATCACTGTTCATAATTCTTGTATATATTTTTATTTTTTGCATTGTATTGTAAATTTATATCCCATATAATGGTTTATGATAGAATTTTGGAAGTAAAAATTCTTTCAGGGCCAGACCATTAACATGAATAAATAGAATAGAGGGTAAGTCGATGAGATATTCAAAGGAAATAGAACCGTATAACAAATTCTGGGGAAACTGCATTTTAAACATGTTCCTATCAATTCTTCTAAGTAAGGATCCAACCTATGAACCCCTTATCTACCTGAATGCTTATGAATACTCCGATACTTTAAATGATATTTTTCATATTGATTATACCCATGAATTCTATGATTACTTTAGAATGAACCACTTTCATTTTGAACCTTGTACTTTTATGGACAAAAAAGATTTCCTTACTGAACTTAAAAATCTTCTGATGAAGGATGACTTTTATATAACCTTGAATGTTGACTTGTTTGATTGGAACAAGGCAGGAGCCTATTATAATAAAATTCACACCCCTCATTTTGCTTTCATCATCGGATTTGATGAGGAAGAAGAGATATTTTATGCACTTGAGGATGATATGAGTTTGAACTATGACATCAGAGAAATTCCAACAGAAAACGTTATTAAAGCATTTTTTTCGGATTTTAAAGATAACCGCGAGGATTACAGGATCATCACATTTAAGAATAACGAACTAAAGCCTTATACACTGGATATGAATCAATTAGTACTAAATGCAAAAAAAGTCATTCAAAGTATAGAGGAATTGTTAAAACAGGAAAATATTATAGACAAGAATATCCTTGAGGATATGTCCAATGTTTACTACTACGGAAATGAATTTGCCAAAATATCCAACAGAATGGTCGGAAATGAGCTTCTATTTGAAGCAATGCGAAATGATGAAATGCTGTCTGAAACGCTTATTAATCAACTGATTGCACGTACAAACGAGTTATCTAACGACTGGCAGTTAGTTCGAAGTGTCTTTTTAAAATATTGCAAGAGTAATCGGCTATCGGAAGTTGCCAATGTAGAAAAAACGATGATTAATCATTTCATAAAAGAAAAGGAAATGTGGTTAACTTTCATAGAGCCGACGTAACAACCGTCAGAAAACTTAAATGAAAAGGGGCTCAAAACAGCAAAATGATTTTGGAACATTTTTTTTGTATATTGAAGGATTCCAGGAATCCCCCCTTTACGCCAGTTTTTCATTCTTCGCATTATTCATGGTAGAGGCATAAAACACATATGAGAATACAATGGCAGGGACAAGTACGCATAACAGATCAATCAACAGCAACGATCTGCATAGTAGTGCGTACATCTATCCCGGGCATCATTTATTCCGGTTTTATTCTTTTACCGCCGAAAGCATGGATTGACCTTGTTCCTGCAATACATCTGCCCCACTGTACTGTTCCTGCCGGGACAAACAGTTCATCCCCGGGATTGAGGACGATTTCCCCGTCCTCAAAACAAGCTGTATACCGGCCTGCTACTATGATCGTGTACTCGTCAAAATCGTGCTTGTGCTTTTGTGACTCCCTGTCGGAATAACATGTCCAGAACGCCATCTGACCGCCTCCCGGGCTTTCAAAATAATATCCGTCAATATCTTCGGTGTTTTGCGCACTGCTCGGTACACGGTTCTTTTGATTTTTCATAAAATCAGGGAAATCTTTCATGATTGCCTGCCTCCAATCCTACTCCTAACAATTTACGCTCCTCATAATATTTTTATAACTTCTTTGTACATTCAGTAATTGCCCCATCTTTTAACACTGGACATTCAAGTACTCAACCATTCTATCAGCAATTTCCAAAATGGTCAAATATGGAATTCAGCATATGATCCACGTCTGTAAGCAGACTGTATTTAAATACTTGACAACATTCAACAGTAGATTATTACATCTCAAGGCGTTTTTTTTACATTTCATCTTAGAATTCAACAAATTATTCCAAAGTTCTTTTATTATTGATTTTGCAAAGCATAATTTCAAATTCGACCCATGATCACTTGCATTTATACGCCTGATAATATTAAGGAGGGGTAATAATGAGGTTTAGCAGTTATACAATCATTTCGGAGCCATTGCCCAAAGGAGGCTACGCATTGTTAAACGGCCTTACAGGAGCAGTTGATCTTGTATCCGAAGACATTGCCGAGATTATAATCGACACAATAAACAACTCGGGGCAAAAGACAGCTTTTATTTCTACCGGCTTGCTTCCACCGGAAACAATGGAAGCGTTCAAGGAAAGAGGCCATATTACAGAACTGAGCCCTGACACGGAACGCAGCTGTCTGTCGGAAATCGCATCCGTTCTGCATGAGCATGAAGCTAAAAATCCAAGGTTTGTCATTGTTCCAAACATGGATTGCAATTATAGATGTACCTATTGTTTCGAGCAGTCCCTGCAAAAATCATTGGACCGTTACCAAAAATCGGTTATGGATTTTGACCAGATAGGCAAGGTCTACAACAGCATAAAAGGAATTCAGGAAAGAACCGGTTCAAAAGGAGGAGAAATAATACTTTATGGCGGAGAACCGCTTGACGCAAAGAACATGGATATCGTTAACGGTATCATCAATCATAAGGATGCCAAAGATTTTAAATTCTTCGCTGTTACAAATGGACATGATCTCGACAAATTCATCTTCATACTGGGGCACGATAAATTAGGCATGATTCAGGTATCCATCGACGGTCCGAAACAAATTCATGACAAGAGAAGGATCTCAAGACAGGGAGATTCCTCTTTTGACAAAATTGTCTCAAATATACGAAAAGTTACTTCTCAGACGGATGCAAAGATCAATTTACGGGTGCACCTTGATTCTACAAACCTGGATTCCTTTGAAGAGCTTTTGGATACTTTCGTAAGGGAAGGTTGGGTGAACCATGAACGTATATTGATTTATTTGAGCATCGTATATCGAAAAAACGATCAGGGCGCCGTTCAGCCTGTACTTGATATTGTTCCCATCATAAAAAGGCTTGAGCATGTTACAGCTCAATATTCAAACATATTTATAGGCGCATCTCAAACGAATGCGGATTCTCTTCTCACCAATTCCCTTGACATGGGAAAGCCATATCGATTAAGAACCGCTTACTGTTCAGCAAATTCAGGAATGTATGTGTTCCTTCCCGACGGTTATGTCTATTCCTGCTGGGAATCGATCGGAAAGGAATGCAGTAAAATCGGTCACTACATGACCGACGAGGGGCTTGTTCTTGACAAAAAGGCCTGTGATAAATGGACCAGGCGTTCTGTGGCTTCCATTCCCGAATGTTTGGATTGTCCCTATTGCCTTGTTTGCGCAGGGGGATGCTCCCAATACGCAGAGTACAACTCGGGAAGCGTGATGAGGCCCTTTTGCGATAATTTCCAGCAGACCTATCCCGGTGTTCTCGCAAGGTCGGTCGAACATTTTCTTGTAAGGAACAACTTATAAATGATTATTAAAGCTTACTATATCTTTTTTGATATGGAAGATTTTAAGAATACAGGGAGGCAGGCAACCCCAATAAAAAATTTTAGGAGGATATTATTATGCCAACAAAAACTACATTAAGCAAGACCATATCCCTGAATAATTCTGCAAAATCAGTAATGCCCAATGGGTCGATCCTTTCCAGAGGAGAAATATTGTCCGCTCTGAACCTGGATCCCGGTGCATCTCCCGATGCGTGGCTTGCTGTAATAGGTTGCGGAAGCAATGCATCTGCTCTGACTGAGAATGACGCCAGAATCCTTGTTGAAAAAGGTGCCATAAGCAAAAGCATATTGAGCAAAACCCAAGTCGCCTCTATAGAGAAAATCCGGTAATTTTGAAAAAGAAGCCTCCCTTGTTTTTAAAATTACCCTGCTAAAATTGCCCAGTCGTCTACAACAGCTAAAACGCGTATGCAGACCACAATAATCAAGAAAGTGTCTTTGTAACACTTTGAATGCATATAAAAGTATAAAGTGCTGCAAAACACTCGTTAAAATTCAGAAAGGATTTCAAAACCGTGAGAAGCACATCAACAAAAGGATTGAACTGGCTGGTAGAAAACAGGAATTATTTCAATCCATTTATCAATGGAATTGATGAACCTTCTGAGAAATACCAGACAGCACTGGCAGAGCTCGCACTGATCTGCTTTCGGCTTAATTCCCGTGAATCTCATGGAATTCAGGAATACAAGCACCGTATGCTTCCGGATCAAATGGATTTTTTAATTAAAGTGATAAAAGACTCTTATGAATGCCCCGCTCTTTGTTACTATCCCTTCAAGGTTGACCAGCGCTCTATTTCAGGGCATTTGATCCTATGGCTTTTGTTAAGGAGCCTCGGGATCGAGACCCCTATCCCAAAGGAGGATTTTCAGGAACTAATTTCCAATGGTGGGATTGAGTCATTGCCCCGTCCTGCATTCAGGGACATTGAATTAGTTTACTTACTGGAATTGGGTGGATTTTCGCACAGGCTGAGGCCGATCCACGAACTATATGGAGAGACTTTCCTTGCAAAAACCAGTATTTCAAGTATTCGGCCTGAAGATATTTATGATATGACTCACACCCTCTTTTACATAACGGATTTCGGCCGCTTCGTACCACAATACATTTCAAAATCCGAAGAGGAAAAAATAACTGGATTTTTGAAGGCACTGATGATAATCATGGCAGATTTGAAAAATTGGGATCTGGTAAGCGAATTGATTATTTCATGCCATTGCCTCGGGGTCTCGGAGGACGACTCTATTAACTCCTCCTGGAATTTACTGGAAAACGTACAGCATAGCAGTGGCTATATCCCGGGTTGGGGATTTAAAGAGTCCTGTGATGATCATACAACCTTCTGGCGTTGTTATCATCCCACACTGGTTACCATTATGGCTGACCTTATCCGTGAAAGCAGGCCATCCTGATCCAAAACCGATACTGCAGGTCAAATTACCATTAGTTATACTGCTTGCGAAAGGAGGTGATATCATGCCAACCGGGAAAACCATATCCTTGAATGATTCTGCAAAAGCTGTCATGCCGGATGGGAAAATCGCAGGCCGTGAAGAAATCCTGTCTATGCTGAATCTTGACCCCAGTACTCCTCCTGACGCCTGGCTTACAATATTGGTCAGTTTTACGCCTAATGCTGCGGCACTGAGGTCTCAAGATGCAAAAGCATTACTGCAGAAGGGTTCTATTAAACAAGAAATGCTCTCTAAAAGTCAGTTGGATGCAATAGGCGCTATCAGATAACATGTGCCTGGCTGCCTGGCTTTTTCTGCAGGATGCAGGATGTTTAAGTAACGTGCATCAGGTGTGCTGTTGTTTTATACTGATGCACGTTATAACGCATCGGTTCAAATAAAATGTTTCGGTTGTAGAAACATTTTATTTCCAGGGTGCATTTCAACAGGGCTGGTCGCAAGCAATGCTTGCTGCTCGCCTATGCATCCGGGCTGGTCGCAAGCAATGCTTGCTGCTCGCCTATGCATTAACTGAAATATTTGTTGATCATATCGGATAATTCATGATATCTGATAGGTTTCGCAAGATAATCATCCATACCGGCGTTTATGCACAATTCTCTGTCACCCTTCATTGCATTTGCAGTAAGTGCAATGATTATGATGTGTTCTCCGGTGGCCTTTTCTTTTTCCCGAATCGCGGAAGTAGCCTCAAGGCCGTCTATTTCAGGCATTTGCATATCCATAAGTATAAGTTGGTACATGTTTTGTTCCAGCAATTCAAGAAGTATTTTGCCGTTTTCAGCGTAATCAGCCTGAAGGTTTTTCTTTGCCAGAAATACTTTCATCAACTCCTGATTTGCTTTACTATCCTCTGCCACAATAATACTCAAATTATTATCGATCATCGGGCTATTTCCTGAAAAGATTTTTCTTTCACACGCTTTGGGTGTCTGTGCAACCTCAAATGGGATTGACATAATGAAACTGCTGCCTGCTCCCATTTCGCTTTCAACACGAATATTCCCTTCCATCATTTCCACCAGGTTTTTTACAATCGAAAGGCCCAGGCCTGATCCGCCATATTTTCTGGTAGTGGAATTGTCCAATTGTCTGAAGCTTTCAAATAAGCAATTGATTTTATCATTCGGGATCCCGATCCCGGTATCGGAAACAACAATTTTGATTCTGGCATACAAATCATGAGTTTCCGTGACTCCGGCACTGATATTGACTTTCCCTTCCGCAGTAAATTTGACTGAATTGCTGACCAGGTTGGACAAAATTTGTTTCAGTCTCGTAGGATCGCCTGAAACATATTCCGGAAGCTGCCTGTCAAAATGCGTTTCAATCGTAACATTCTTAGCCCGCGCAGGAATAACAAAGATGTCAGCCGCTTCTTCCAGAAGTTCTTTCAAATGAAAGACTGTATGTTCAAGTTCAAGCTTTCCTGCTTCGATTTTTGAATAATCGAGAATGTCATCCAGAAGGGAAAGAAGGCTTACAGCCGAACTCATAAGTATCTTCAGATTCTTTTTTCGCTCTTCAGCCGGCATTTCCGTAGAATAAAGAATATCAGAAATCCCTATAATTGCATTCATGGGCGTCCTGATTTCATGACTCATGTTGGCAAGAAATCTGCTCTTGGACAAGTTGGCGGCTTCTGCAGCTTTTTGCGAGGATTTCGCTTCATACAGCGCAAATTCAAGCTCGCTTATATCCTTTAAGACAATCAGGGAACCTGTAAATTTACCTTTTTTATTAAAAATGGGGTTTTTGAAAAAATTGAAATAGCTCATTTCGGTTCCGACATGAATACCTATTTTTTCTTCCAGCAATTCATGATTGGAAAACTTGGATGCAAAATTCTCAATCACACTGAAGACATCAAATACGGACTTTCCTGTATAATCACTTGCGCATGCACTGCCGAAAACACAATGAAAAAGATTTAGGGCTTGTTTGTTGATTGCCAGTATCAGGTCTCTTTTATCAAGAATGATAACGGAATCCTGCAGACTTTCGAACAGCTCTTCTTTTGCAATGGGAATCACGTCAAACATCCTGAGCCTGAACAGGCAGAAAAAGCTGAAAAGGCCTGTTAAACTAAACGCGAGGGGAGTTATGTCAATATCTCCTGTGTGAATAATATCAAAGTTGGAAATCATGCTGAATAAAAAAGGAATGATCGCTGAAAGCAAAAGAATTAGTGTTTTTCTCTTGGAAGACGCAGAACTGCTTAAGATATCTTTCAGGAGGTACAGAACTCCAGCAATTGTAAGCGTATAAATGTATGCAATATTCAGCCAGAAACCAATGCCATTTCCCAAAATAAGAATATCTCCCTGTATAGCTACCGATTTGTAGAACAAAAAGTGATATCGGTTCGTAATCAACAGGAGAAACAGCATAAGGGATATCAGCAATAGCGGAAGAATCCTTTTAGCCTTGAAAAAAGATAATTTCTTTGTGTGTTCATAGGCAAGTGCAAGAAAAGAAGCTGGAATCAGTTCAACGCCAATATATCGAAGGTCCGCAACAAGTAATTTGTCTGACAGCCCCTGAAATGCGAATATAAGCGCCTGAAAAACAGATGCGACGGCAACGGAGAAAAGAAGAATTCCTAAAGGTAAGGCTCCAAAAGCAGGTCTGCGCCTGAAACAAGAAACAGAAATAGTCAGGCATATTGCTGCTGACAGGTACAGTATTAATACATAAATGCTGTGGTAATCTATTCGCATGACCATGTTTATGAAACCCTCTGTCGATCATTTGACAATCTCTGGTACTATCAATAAGATACTCGTATTTTATCATATTGCGTAAAGTAATTATAGATTGGCTTCAAGATTCTTAGCCTTAAAGGATCGCCTTTGGTTATTCTTGTGGTGGAGAGCCTGGAGCGGCAAAGTTGGAATTCTAATGGGAGCATGATTGTTCTGATGCTGCACAGAATACTGATCGCAGCAAATGTATTGGGCCTTGGAGCTGTTTGGCAAGGTGTTAGTCCCCGAGGTGGCGAAGATTCCGATAGGATTGGGAATGTGTCGTTGTAAAACGAATTCTTTACCGCATAACTCAGTTATTACTTTTTTGTCGAAAAGCTGAAACTGTATTTTCATAATGCTCCACAATCACATTCCTTACGTAAGTGAAATCGCAAATATGTGCATATTCCTGCAATCAGGCAAGCGGATGCTCTCTACTACCTCTCTCGTTGTGTTGAATTTATAAGATTTGGCAAATATCCTACCCACAGTCCGGATATTGACCGTTGCTTTTCTAACAAAATATCCTTTCCAGGCAACCGTATCTCCGAATTGGGGATCCGTATACCAATCGGAAAATTCCAATTCAAGTTCTTCCTGAATTCCGTTTTCACAACAAATTGTACATTTTTCAACAAAGCTTCCGTACTCGGCGCAATAAAGCAAATGGAGATATTCATAGCATTCCTTTGGTATTTGTATCCTTTGACCCTGACAAGCGATATTATCAAAGGAGGCTTCCGTTACGTCCGGAAATTTGAATTGCATTTCATGAACATTCCACAGTTCTCCGTCAGGTAATCCCTCCGTAAGAAAGTAATCTCCTTTGTATGTAAATTCTGCAACCGGATTACCAAACCCCTTATTATTGAAGTATTTCTCCAAATTCAAAAAGAGGAATGAGAATTTCTTATCGTATGCTGTAATTGGATTTGGATCTTCTTGTGAACGATATGATTTCCTGGAATATTCATCAATCTTATATGCAAAACTTTCTTCCATATCCGCCGCTTTCCTGATTCTGTAAGTTATATCTCTAAGGCCGGCTGATTTTCCATTATCAGAATTAGATTTTTGAAGTTTATATATTAACGAACGAATAATTGCCCATTGAATAGCTATGGAGTTCATCTCATCTGAAAATTGCATCAGGGTTTGACTGCTGCCCTGGACATTGGCCAGGTGCCTTAACAGTTCTGAAAACTGAAGCCTGCCGCCGTAAATCTTGGTTACATTCCGATAAAGCGGAGCATTCCAATGATCTGTACAATTTTCAAATTCTTTAGAAATATCCAATGAACTTTCAATACATTCAGCAAAGTCTCTCATAGCTTTAAAAATATTATTCTCGGAATGGAGGGCCAACTTTTCTGCACATTTTCTAAATATATCAACTTTCGCAGGAAGCAACTGATAGCTTTGCCTTGATATAATCAGGCAGGGTGGAGACAAAGTAATCCAGAAACTCAGCAATCGTCTCTTTTGTCAGAAACAGTTTTTCCTGTAAAGCAGTTTT
>JAEWQC010000340.1 GCA_023399355.1 Bacillota bacterium
GTAAAAGGCTTTGTGAGACTGGATTCCCTATACAAATGATTTACTGGAGAACATATGAAAAAAATTCATTTAATCATATTTGTACTTTTATTAATCCTTGCATATCCGTCTGCTGCTGCAGCACAATCCATCAGCATACCTGCTGACATGGCCTATATTCTGATCGATTCCAAAACGGGGCAGGTCATGGCTGAACAAAACGCAGATCAGAGGCTTGAACCGGCTAGTACAACAAAGATCATGACAGCAATCCTGGCGTTGGAAAATGGCGATCCCACCAAGGAAATGAATGTGTCGCTGCAAGCCGTAAATGATATCGGACGCGGAGGAATGAATATCGGTATCATGGCAGGGGAAAAGGGGTTGACCCTGGACAACCTGCTTCATGTGATGCTCATTAAATCCGCCAATGAGACTGCCAACATTATTGCTGAGAATATAGCTCCGACCCGGAGTGAATTCGTCAACAAGATGAATGCGAAGGCAAAGGAGCTTGGTGCTGTAAATACGACCTTCAAGAATCCCTGCGGAAAAGACACCGAAAAGGAAGATGCCGGTCACCTGACCACACCGAGGGACCTTGCCACTATAGCCCGATATGCCATGACTCTTCCGAAGTTCAGGGAGATCGTCGGTACAGAGTATTACAAGGACATGCCGGTTACCGACAAGCACGATGACTGGGGAATCCTTCGAAATACAAACCAGTTCCTCTGGTATAACAATACTTATCCCTATACGCTTGACGGAACGGAGCATAAATATACCGTCACCGGTGTAAAGACAGGTTACACGGCTGCCGCAGGAAATAATCTGGTGACTTCGGCAACAGGTGAAGACGGGATGGAGATTATCGCCGTCGTCATGCATGTGACACAGCCAAACAAGATCTATGGATATTCGAAAGAGCTCATACGGTATGGCTTTGAGAATTATTCGATGCAGAAAATATGTACAGCCGGACAGATTCTCACAAATAAATCCGTTGAAGGTGCAAAAGACGGAATCGTGAATATCTCCTTGCAGGCTGCCGATGACATAAACGTTGCACTGCCGATGGGAACGGACGTTAAAAACATTGAAACAAAGGTGAATGTGCCGCGCCCACTAAAAGCGCCTGTCAGCAAAGGCAGTGTCCTGGGAAGCGTGGAATTCAGGAACAAGGGCGTACTGATCGGAACGGTGGAAATCACTGCAACGCAATCCGTTGAGGCGGCGCCGGCAGCCGTAAAAGGCAATACCACTTCAGCGAAAGCACAGCAAAACTCCTCCTATTCCTACATTTTACTGGGTATCCTGATCATTCTGTCCGTATTGGTGATTACACGCATGATCATGCGCAGAATTTCAAAGAAATATCGAAGCAAAAAGTACGGCCAGAAATATTACAACCCCCGGGAGTATGAGTAAAAAGAAAATTCAAAGAGGAGACAGTTCTTTCTTAAATTGTGACTAGACCAGATATTTGCCGACCCTTGGGATTTTCATGGTAATAGCCAGAAGCTTGCTGCCTTTCGGGAAGCTTCTGATATCGTTCGCTGTCAAGCCCTTCGCAAGGATCATCAGCACATAATATACGATACCGCCTGCCGCGATGGCCAGACCACCGCTGATCAGGTTCTGCAGGAACAATGATTTGATCAGGAAGGCAGTCATAAACGTAAACCCTTCATAGGAGAGCCAGACAATCAGTCCCATAATGACTGAAACACTGAGCGGTCTGTTGAAGAGCCGTTTCACACTCAACCGGACGCCGGTAATTTTTTTGATGGATCTGTAGTTCATATAGCTGGCAAAGATGTAGCAAACGGCATTTCCAATGAGTGCTCCCTTGATATTGATCGACTTTATCGCAATCAGGTTATAATTAATAATCAGTTTAAGCGCCAGTCCTATTACAAGGTGAATAGTAGGAACATAAGTTTTCCCGATACCCTGCAAAATCGCTGTCTGTATGGATACCAGCGATATGAGCACCAGTGTCCATGAACCCAGCATCAGCAGATCCCATCCATCGGGAGCCGTTGGGAAAAGGATCTTTACGATAGGCCTTGCAAGCACTGTCATACCGACTGCTGCCGGTACCGAAATCATCAGGATGGTTTTCAGGCTTCTCGATATACGCTTCCCCAGCAACACCCTGTCATTGACCGCGGATGCAGCAGAAATACTCGGAATAATTGCCGTTGCAAGGGCTGTGGCAATTGTGACGGGGATGAAAAGCACCTTCAGATACTGTGTCGAAAAAATGCCATACCTGGCGGTAGCTTCCGTAATGCTAAAACCGCCGGCAACGAGCCTTCCCATCATAAAACTGAGATCTATCAGGCTTGCAGCATAAATCGCAGCAGAACCCAGCGTAATCGGGATGGCATACTGGAATATCTTTCGGAGTATCATTTTGGTTGTATATAGGAACTGCTCGCTTTGTATATTCTCCTTGATTTCTTTAAGAATTCCAGACTTCTTTTTCAAAAATGTCCGACAAAGGTATATTGCACTTGCAAGTGCGCCAAGTGAAGTTCCCACCGTTCCACCCGCCGCAGCGAATTTTACAGCCTCCAGGTTTATATTATTCACGCCGGTTATGCCATGCAGGATTGCGTAATTCCTGCCATATCCGTACATGATCCATGCAAACAATATGGTAAAAGTCGAATTGACTGCCTGTTCTATGACCTGTGAAATGCTTGTGGGTACCATGTTGGACCGTCCCTGGAAGTATCCTCTGAAGGTGCAGGAAACTGCAGTAAAAAGCATGGTTGGCGATAAGGCCAGAACCGTCATGTAAGATCCTGGAGCTTTGACCAGGGCGGAAAACTGCTTTGCGAAAACAGCGGTCAGTATGCTTGTACAGATCCCTATACTAATAAGCAGTGTACCTGAAACCTTTAATGTTTTATAGGATACATCATACCGCGAGGAGGCCAGTTGTTCGGAAATCAATTTGGATATGGCAACAGGTATTCCGGCATTTGTAATGACAAAAACCATGATATAAATGGTATAACCGGCATTGTATATACCATTTCCGACATTTCCCAGTATGATCGTCAAAATTGGAAGATATAGAACCCCCAGCAATTTATTGATTACACTTGCAATGCTTAATATGGTAAAACCTCTGGCATTAGACTGTTTGTCCACTATGATAACCCCTTAATACAATACCTCAATTTACACAATGCAGTACCGATATACTGTCAACTCCCGTTCCAGCGATCCGTTTTTTGCCTTGTATAGTGTCTGTCCGGTGTCTTTGTTAGTACCTTTTCCCGTATATTTTCTAGCGAGTGTTTTCTGATGTCTTTTCCGGTGCCCTTTTCCAGTGTCCTTTTCTCGTGTCTTTTTCCAGTATCCTTTTCCGGTGTCTTTTCCCAGTGTCCTTTTCTCGTGTCCTTTTCCAGTGTCCTTTTCTTTCCTTGTACTGTTTCTGGTGTCTTTCCTAGTGCCTCTTATATATTTTTCTTCTTAATTCCCTGAATACTGTGACCCCTTTTTCCGCACAGAAAAAAACAAACGGATTGAATACGTAATCAAGCATTCCGACAAACTCGGTGAATTTGCCCTTGAATCCCACCTTGAACTTGTAAAGCCCATACATGGGATTGCTTTCATCAATATTCCCCGGGACGCCCCTGAAGTCGTACATGTCGCAGCCCGACCCGACAGCCCACCTGATCATGCTCCACTGCAACAGATAATTGGGCATCAGGTTGCGATGCTCATTCTTGCTTGCCCCATAAAGATACCAGCATTTGTTGCCGTAAAGAATGCCGATGGTGCCCGCAATCGGGTTCCCTTCATATTCGGCTATGTAAACGCGCAGATGCTCCGGAGCCAGGCAATCAAACACCTTCTCGTAATATTCCCTGCCCCTGACGACGAAGTTGTCGCGGACACCCGTTTCAACGATCATCCTGTGGAATACCGCAACATCTTCCCTGTTGCCAACTTTTACAGTGACACCCTTCTTTTCAGCCAACCTGATATTATAGCGCACCTTATGGTGAAAGTCTGCCAGAACCTCATCCTCTGTCTTGCCCCTCAGATCAAGCCTGAAAACAAACCTCGGCTGGATCCCTTCATAATTTTTAAGACCGCGGCTCACCTTGAAACCCAGATTTTTTACAATCTCCTCGAAAGCCGTGTCCTCTATCTCGATATCCGGATCCATTTTAAGCACATAACTCCTGTGCCTTTTTGCAAGCTGCCTGCATTTCTCAAGCAATGCCTTCAACGTTTGCGCATCATGAGGGTCGCAGACAGGCCCACGAGGAGAATACATCAGGGTGAACGGCAATACCGGTATTTTTCTGATCAGCAGACTCATTGATCCTTTGATCTGTCCGTTTTCGTCCTCTACCGTAACAATCTCGTTCTTCCAGAAGGATTTCACCTTCGCCCATTGTGGAGACTGCATGAAATGACCTTTGGAATGCTCCTGCAAAAATTCCTCATATTTATGTAAAGCTTCATTTTTAACAATTTCTGAATTCAATGTCGGGTTACTCAACTTTTCCACTCCTACTCTTTTGCCTGTTCAATCCATGTACTTTCTGAACTTGAAATAATGGCTCATATGGGATTTATACAAAAACAGCCTTCTCCGCAGTTTATTGTCGCCCTTTAAATACAGCGGGTTGATCACTTTTTTCTCACGGACCAGCTGTCTCATCTGTTCAAGGTTCGTATCGCCTTTTACATACCTGAAAGCAACCTTCAGCGGAATTACCGACCAGAGGTTCCTTGCATTTGCAATCTCCAGCTTCTGCTCTTTTCCATAGATATAATCTTCGACCACATATTTTGCAAGGTTGTTCCCTGCGCCGGTTACATAATAATTGCTTCTGCCCTGCCTGAGGTTGACCTCGAGGATCTTGAACCGGCCGTCCCTCTGGTCGTACTTGACATCAAAGGTCGAATAGCCCGTATAACCGACATTATCCAGAAACCTCCGGAGCATCTCGGACAGCTCAGCATTATATTCGCTGGTCAGTACGGCTGTGTTGCCCAATCCGTGCGGCGTGTGCTCCTCCAGCATCACGTGGGCCAGCGACATCAGCTTCACCTTTTTGTCCCTGCCCGAGTAGCATATCATGACGCGAAGCTGCGAATCATCGCCCGGTATGAAGTCCTGAATGATCAGCCGGTCATCGTAGCCAGCTTCATAAATTTCGTTGATGACACTTTTGAGTTTGTCCGCATTATCCAGCTTATAAACCTTATGCTGGGTCGGGAACGCATGCTGCCAGTATTTTATCCCGTTCGACGGCTTTAAAATGACCGGAAATCCGAATGGCAAAGAAAAATCGTCTTTCATCGACCTGTCGTAGATGAATGTCCCTGGGTAATTGATATCGTGCCGGTCACACATCTGATAAAATTTGAGCTTTGTCATAAGGCTGTCCATCAGTTCTTCATTGACATAAGGTGTTATGATATCCGCGCCCAGCTTTGACTTGTTCCTGATGATCAATTCAACATAGTCGTCGCCGCAGCCCATGAGGATTATTTTTTTACCCGGAAATTCATGAGCCAGGGCCCCAACAGTTCTTAGGAAGCCTTCCGGTTTGCCCATATCCTGCACTGCACGAAAATCAATAATCCTGCTGTTACAGCTCGGTCCTATATTGTATTTTCCAATAACAATGGACTTCACTCCATACTCTTCATAGAACGCTCTGGACATACTGTAGGTATTTATATCGTTTCCCAGAAAAACGGGCAAAAATTCTTTTTCAACGATGTTCAAACTGCTTAACTCCCATCTAATAATTTGAAGAAATTAGGGTTCATAGTTAGTTTTAACTTTATTGTCATATTCATATTTGTAGCTGTTATATTTCCCAAAGGCAGGCAAACTCTACACATATGTCACGTTAATTTTAGTATATTGAATACCAAAGTTCAAGTTATTTTTACCTCTGAAGTAAAGGCATGAACTCATTGCCATATAATCACTTCCAAAGGAATATGGTTGGCAAACCTACACTATTCTAGCATTGGAGGTTTTCTTTCTTTATATACTTGAAGCTAAAGCTCTTTGTCTCCCCCGGCAGAGCCGGGGGTTTATTGTTATTATAAAAGAAACCAGAACTCTTTACAGAGTCCTGGTTTCTTAAAACTTGTGCAGTTGTTAATTAGGTTCAATTGATTTGAAATCAAGATACTTTTTTGACTTATTTTTTTTATCGTTTTCTTCCCACTTGTTATTATTTGAGTTTAATTTTGACGATTTAACAATATTGGAACCATCAACTTCTTTGTAAAGTACCAGAATCTCATTTTTTTTATTACTTACAAATATCATCGGATACGTTGAACCTACTGGTGGGTCTTGATATAAGTCTAAATATTTATCCAGTAAATTCAAATCGTCTAATTCATCAAAAGCTACTTGAGTATATTGGTTTATATCAAAATCATCTTTTAAACTATTTAAAATATCAGCATAAGCATCATTAAGAAGTATTTGAGTCTTTTTATCTGATTCATTAGTTCTATTTGTATATTTTACTGTAAAATGCTGAGATGCAAATACCCCTATACCAGTACCCATTGCTAGAGTCAAGACCAAAGCAATCATAACTTTACGTTTTATAAACATATTTCCGCCTCCCTTAATTACTATCGCTTACAGTGCCTGATACAATCGACATCCAGCCATTTGAAAATTTAAAAGAGTGAACAAAATCCCCTGACCATGAATTTGATCTGCTATCGCTGGCGTAAGTCGAACTAAATTCAGTGCTATAGGGGCTTGATGTATCCTGAGAGTTAGATTGACCTACATATGTACCGTTTCGATAAACTGATGCTGTAACCTTAACTCCAATAACATCTACCCATGCTCCATTAGGATATTCAGTAGCACCCATATAACCGTAAACACTAGCACCGTAACTATAAGCAGTTATATCTCTGTCGTCATCTGGGATATAAGTTGTTGCAAATGCCCCTGTTGACGAAATAATGAAAATCAGGAGTAATAAACTTACTTGTAAAAAAAGCTTTCTTCTTTTCAATGTTTTTGCCTGCTTTATTTTATTACATATATTTATATTATACAGTCTATAATTAAAAAATTATGTCGGAATCTTTAGGGCAAAACAGGATATGCCGGAATTGTGAAAAAACTTTGTTCTGTTTCCAGTTATGTAAGCAAGCTCGCAAGAATATTTCTCGTTCTAACTCCAATTTAGGCAGAGATACTATAATATTACATTAACAGGAAAAGTAAAGCCGGTTCATGAAATTCAATTCATACCGGCATATTTTATATAATTTTCTAAGTTTTTAATAAATAAAACCTAAGCAGACTTTCTAATTTCATCTGCTCTGGTGCATCTAAATCTGATTTGCTTCAACTCCTGACGAAAAACAACTAGAAATTCAAATCAATTAAGGCATATATGATTCATGTATTATAATATGGCACTCGTACTTGCCTACATCCGGTTTAAGGCATTTAAACGTTTTTAACTTTGGAGTATTGCTTATCTCCAGAGTATTTGCATTTATAAAATCGTTTTTTTTCTTCTCACTTCACTTGTTTTCACTTCTTCATATCACCTGCTTTCATTTCCACTAAAAGCCGCCCTGTAAATCATCTTAAGCTCACTTACCAGCGGCAGCCTTGGATTTGCAGTCGTACATTGGTCTCCGAAAGCCTTATCTGCGAGCTCATTCACCTTTTCCTCAAACCGCCTGCCGTCTACTTTGCATTCCGCAATAGTCGACGGCATATTCAGTTCCTTCATCAAGGTCCTGACTGCCTGAATCAGACTCCGAACCCCCTCCTCCGTGGTTGAAGCCGGAAGTCCCAGCGCTTTCGCTATTTCTGCATATTTTTTATCTGCGATAAAAGTTTCATATTTCGGGAAAGCAACGAATTTTGTGGGTTTCCGGGCATTGTATTCTATGACATAGGGTAACAGTACTGCATTCGCCCTGCCATGCGGAATATGGAACTCACCCCCCAGTTTGTGCGCCAGACTGTGATTTATCCCAAGAAACGCATTGGTAAAGGCCATACCTGCGATACAAGAGGCATTATGCATTTTCTCCCGCGCAAGCCTGTTGCTCCCATCCTTATAGGCCAGCGGCAGGTATTCAAAGACCAGTTGGATCGCTTTCATCGCAAGGCCATCGGTAAAATCCGAGGCCAATATGGACACATAGGCTTCAATTGCATGTGTGAGCACATCCAGCCCCGTGTCTGCCGTTACAGCCGCCGGAACAGTCATCACATATTCCGGGTCAATGATTGCCACATCCGGCGTCAATTCATAATCAGCCAGCGGATACTTCACATTCCGCTCCGTATCCGTAATAACTGTAAAAGAAGTCACCTCGGAGCCAGTACCTGAAGTGGTCGGTATAGCCACCATTTTGGCCTTTTGCCCCAATTTCGGGAACTTGTAGACTCTTTTTCGAATATCAAGGAATTTGAGCTTCATCGAGTTGAAATCCGCATCCGGGTGTTCATAGAAGAGCCACATCCCTTTAGCTGCATCAATGGCCGAGCCGCCGCCAAGAGCGATGATCACATCCGGCTTGAACCTGTTCATCTGCTCGCAGCCCTTCATGATGGTATTTACAGAAGGATCCGGCTCCACCTCGGAGAATATTTCGCAATGAACATACTGCTGCCGCTTTCTCAGATAATACAGCACCTTGTCGACATAACCCGCCTGCACCATGTATGCGTCGGTTACAATAAAAGCTTTTGAAATGTCCGGCATATCGGACAGGTACTGCGTTGCACCAAACTCAAAATAGATTTTCTCCGGGATCTTGAACCACTGCATGTTTACCTTTCTCCTTGCAACTCTCTTTTTATTGATCAGGTTCACCACGGAAACATTCTGCGTAGTGGAATTCTTTCCATAAGAACCGCAGCCCAGCGTCAACGAAGGCATGGTGGTATTATAGATATCTCCGATGGCGCCGTGGGTAGATGGGGAGTTGACAATCAGCCGGCCTGCTTTCAGTCTGCGTGAAAACTCATTGATGACTTTCTCATTCTGTGAGTGGATGACCGCAGAATGGCCCAGCCCGCCGAATTCAACCATTTGTTCCGCTCTCAGGATGCCTTCTTCAGTAGAATCAACGATATAATAAGCCAGAATCGGACTCAGTTTCTCCCTGGACAACGGATATTCCGGTCCGACCTCCTCCTGATGGGCGATCAGGATCTTTGTGGCTTCGGGTACCGTCAATCCGGCAAGTTGAGCTATTGCAAAGGCTGATTGGCCGACCACACCTGGGTTCATCGCACATTTATCCTCGTCTATGGCTGTTTGAGCAAGTTTCTCAGTTTCCTCCCTGTTGAGGAACACACATCCGTTTTCCTTCATAAAAGCTTCAAACTCCATGGCTATTTCCCTGTCTACAATAACTGCCTGTTCCGATGCACAGATCATCCCGTTATCAAATGTCTTTGACAGGATCAGATCCGTTGCTGCTCTCTTCACATTGGCTGTTTTTTCAATGTAACAGGGTACATTTCCCGGACCGACACCAAGAGCAGGCTTTCCCGTGCTGTATGCCGACTGGACCATTCCGGCTCCGCCGGTTGCAAGAATCAGAGAGATCCCCCTGTGGTTCATCAGCAGCCGGGTAGCTTCAATGGAGGGCTTCTCAACCCATTGAATGCAGTTCTCCGGCGCTCCTGCCGACACAGCCGCCTCTCTTAGAACTCTTGCCGCCTCTGCGCTGCATTTCTGTGCGGAAGGATGGAAAGCAAATATGATCGGATTTCTTGTTTTAATAGCAATCAGCGCTTTAAACATCGTCGTCGAGGTAGGATTGGTCACCGGTGTAACGGCCGCTATTACGCCAACCGGCTCCGCCACTTCGTTATAGCCTTCATTTTCATTCTCATTTATGATTCCGACAGTCCTGATATCCTTGATACTGTTATAAATATACTCCGTTGCAAAAATGTTTTTTGTAATCTTGTCTTCATAGACTCCCCTGCCTGTTTCCTCTACAGCCATACCTGCAAGCCTCATCTGGTCATTCAGTCCTGCGATTGCCATAGCCTTGACAATTTCATCAATTCTCCCCTGATCAAATTGCATAAACAACTCAAGAGCCTTTTCCGCTTTTGAGGCCAAATCGTCAATGGACTGTTTTGTATCCACTGATGCATCAATTGGGTTGTTTTTCATCTTCTCTGACATTACTCACTACCTCCTTTGCCCAACAATTATTATGTCCTGTAATTTAAGAATCTTGTGATGTTGCAAATATTATTGTTTACCTGCTAATTAGTCATCAATCTGCCGGAGAAATTTCTTCCGCATTATAACGCATCGATTCAAAGAATTTTTTCAATTGCAGAAAAATCTTCTTATGAATCGATGCATTTAAACGAAGCGGGAGATCTGCTCACCGCCTGAAAGTCATATCGGCATCCGCCTCCCGGTTTTTTGCAAAAGCAAAAGAGCCAGGAGGAGTGAAACTTCTTATGCCTCGTTATTTTCCGTGATAATCCAAGAGCCTGTAAAATGAAGTAAAAAGTAATATTTGATAAATCAGATTGCAGGTGTATTTGACAGGTTTGAGGGTGAATCGCTCTCGGGAACTTGACAACAGAGCATTGTTGAACAGATAGATAGATAGATACGCATTAAAGCCGGTATGACAAATGTAACGTTCAGTAATTGCAAGATGAAATTATTCTGCTACGATGTCATCTCCAAGGCTCAATTGAACTTCAACGGAAGCAGTCAGGTTTTCAAGTTCATCTCCGGATTTTTCATCCATTTTCAGGCAGTAATTCAAATCTATAAAATCGCCGCCTGCCAGCCTAAAGCCTCTTTTGACGGATTGATCTGCGCCGGTAGGATCTTTGTCAACATTCATAAGCTGCAAAAAACTCCTGTCTTCAAAAAGGGTTTCATTAAAAACCAGAAATTTACCTTTTTTTATAGTCAGTTTCATATTCTCCAAAAACGACCTGTATACCGAGGCACGATCTATGCCGGACCCAGGGCTTTCCATGGTGACATTCACATTCAGATCCTTAAGTACAAACGGCTTGTAATTATTATAAACCCTTATCACGCCGCTTACTTTCCTTCCGGGGTACCATAAATCCTTTCCAAGCAAATCTCCTTCGCTAACTGTCTGTCCATATTTATCCACGGTAACGGTAACATCCGGCTTATTCAGATTTGCGTTCGCATAGGTGATATTCTGAACGCCTTGAAATATACAGAACGATATCACAACAATCAAAACAATATTTAGTATCTTTTTTGTAGGAACCTTTCTGCTTTTTATCACATTTAACACCTCGCATATGTTAAATATTGTACATCAACCCGCTCAACTTTCACCCCTACTTAAAAATAGTATGGAGTACTACAATGTAATTATTTTTATACCACATATGTAGTACTTGCATGCTGAACTCCAATCAGGATATAGTGTTTGTGCCCACAGACGGATTGGGTGTTTTTACAGTATGTTTAAGATTGCTCTGGTCTTTATTTATTTTGTTCATGTATTCCCACAGGTCAAACAGGTACATCCTTTCATTATCATAAACAAAAAACCATGAAATACTGTTGTACTCGGAATCATATCTGTACAAGACAGGTTTCTGGATCTCGTCGGAAATTCTGATCAAATCATCAATTGTTCTGACAATCATACATCTGCTGTAATCGTCTGAGTTTACGCCATTCAAAGCTGCAAGGCGGTTTCCATACTTTTTGAATATCCTGTCCAGCGTTTTGACATACTCGCTCTTACCGGGTTTCGACCTGGTTAAAAAAACAACGGATGCCAGCAGTATGAGCAATATACTTACAGAGGCTGTATAAGTAACGATAAGTCTTCTGTTCAATGGGAGCCTGACTTTATTTACCTCTTCTATCATTCCCGGTTTTTCAAATAATTCATTTTTCGCTATACTGAAGCTGTTTGTACCCAGCGGGATCGCGATTGATTGGGATGCTTTATCTTCAACTGGACCTTTATCAGTATCAGCATGCAATATAACATTCATTGTCACCGTTATCCTGGTTTGAAGGCCTAATTTTGATGCGTCAATCACTTTTTGGGCAAAACTGTTATAATCCTCATATTTCAACGTAACCGCTCTGGTTATGGCAGCCGCTTTGTCTTTCAGTTCCACCCTGGAAACCGGAACCAGCTTGTATTCCTTACTCCATATCACTTGTACCGCCGCTTCATTTTTTCCGGCGCTTTCAGTTCCGGCTGCACCTTCGCCGGCATAGTCCCCCTTTTTATCCTGATATCCTTCCACTACTGCAGCAATATAATAATCGGCCTTTATCCCGGCCATTCTATCCCCTTTGAATTCATACCTGAAAACAGTCTTTATTGAGTCGGTAAATTGCGTAATATATACACCTCCCTCCTGTAGACTTTTCGTGGCATATAGCATATTAGGCTTTAAGAAGACTTCATAGTTTATGATCCCCTTACTGCTCCAGTTGTAGGTTGGGCTTTTTACTTCCTTGAATTCAGGTATCGTCAGCTTAAAGTAAAATAGAAAGGATAAAACAATAATTAATATACTTGTAAAAGCAATAACGGCCCGTTTTAAATTCTTACTGATGCCGATTCTCATATAACACTCTCCTGCCATTCATTCTCACCCATCCGCCATTTTACTTATTTTACCATATATTATTATTTCCCGCGGGAAAAGCCTTGTCTCTTTGCAAATTGCAATATCCTGTTGATGGTACAAAAGTAGTATGTCAGGCAACGTTCGAATTACTGAGATTAGCTCCATCGCACCATTTAAGACTACACTTTTATATGGCGAACCGAAGTCCGGAAAATTTTATAATAATCAAAGATGCTGTAATAGACGGTAAATTGCTACGCCGGCAAAAAATTTCCTGTCTATTGCAGTTTACCGGAGTTATTGAAAATCAAATTTGAAAAGGAGATTCGTATTATGAAGAAAACAAGATTTTTAGTTCTTGCCCTTGCTGTAGCTGTCATGCTGATGGGCGCTGGTTATGCATGGTGGACTGAACAGGTGGTTATCCAAGCCGATGTATCCACAGGTGAATTGAATGTTGCTATTGATGATGTGTCAGCTACTGCTGATGCCTGGATAAGCACAGGATCTGCAATTGGTGTCAGCAATGGTATTGATCAGGTAAAATTTAATTTTAGCAAGTTGTATCCCGGTTCTGAAGGCAATGCTGTTATCACTATAAAAAACACCGGCTCATTGCAAGTGAAGGTTGATAGTCCGATATTGGCTTATGGTGATGGTGATGTAGGCAACAATTGGTCTGATATATTTGTCCTTGATGATGTAGTATTTACTCCTTCTCTTAATGGAGTTGACGGCACTCCGATAAATTTAGTAAAACAGACTGACTACTTCGGTAACATTTCTTACAAATTCGATGAAGTTAACACACCTGTTTTGCTGGATCCCGGTAAAAGTGCAAAGTTTTCATTGAAAGTAAAAATGCTTGGACCACAGAGCACTGAGATCACTGCACCGGAGAATTCAGACGGAGTTTGGTTTACATTTACACCCACATTCAAACAGTTTAATGCGCCTAACTAATCGTTAATTTATCCGGTAAGAGCAGGGGTCTCTGCACCTCTGCTCTTATTAGTAGTATTTTCATATAAATAAAAGAATCGAGGTGGCTGTCATGAACCGCGTAAAGATTCTTGCACTTACGCTGCTGCTTGCCGTTTCCTGCATAGGCGCCGGTTATGCTTACTGGAACGAATCCATTGTAATAAGCAGCACCGTATCAACAGGTGAATTGAAAGTAGTGTTTGAAAATATTGATGACGGGATCGAACCGGATTACCCATATATCGATTATAATGGCCTGGAATTCCCGGAACTGAGGGAAAACAACTACTTAAGTAACGATGATCACACACTGATAGCAGGCTTCAATAATGTATTCCCTGGGCTCTACTACTCCATCCCCTTTGAAGTGCGGAATAAGGGAACCATCCCTGCTACATTCAGGCAGTGTACAGTAAAAAGTGAGATGAACGTACCATCCGGAGAAAGTTCGCTAATATCGCAGCTAAATGAAAATTTAAAAATAAAAAGCCTTTTTTTCAGGGTATTTGACAGTGCAGGCCACGCTCAGTTTATTAAGGTCGTAAATGGTACTTCGATCAATCTGGGCGAACTTGAAAGTAAAATAAATACTGCATTAAATGGTTTCACTTTGAATCCCGGCCAAAATTTACAGGCAACAGATAAGATGGATCAGTTTGGCGGCAAAATTAAATTTCTCTTTAGCAGCGATTTCGGAAATGACTTTCAGAACAGAGAGTTTAAAGTTATCATCACTTTGGACTGGAAGCAGTTTAATGAATCAAATTAATTTATATGCAAGACAGAGAAGATAGCCGGTCATCGACTTGCTGTCTTTTTTGCTAAAACTTCACTTTTTCCAGCGGTACATCGTTCTTTTGTCTGACCAGAAGTGTGGGCCAACCGATTTTGGGAACGATTTGAACTATTTTACCTTTCACATTTTGCGCAAGGACAAGTTCCGTATCCGGCGCATTATTGTTATCTCCTTTTGTACGATAGCTCCTGCCGTTTTTCCCATCCACGATCTCAATAATTCTATGTGATACAAGGAAGTTTTCTACTTTGAATTGAATAATATCTCCTTTAATCAATTTTTGCAGGTCCTCTTCCTTTTGGGTTTTCTCAACAAGGATTACATCTCCCGGCATTATTAATGGTTCCATACTACCTGTTGCTATAACTGAGGGATAGACGGGAAATACACCTACAGCAAACCAGATGATGCCAATTGACATTATCACTGTAATCATCCAGCCAGCGGGGCTTTCCTTGTATCTTCCTGATTTCTTGATGGCTTTAGTGTCCATAAGGTATATGCTTTGCATGAGGACAAAAAAGAATATGGGGCACATGATCCCAATAAGCGCAGCGGTAATCCATATAAGATTCGGAAGTATTGGAGACAGCCAGTGAAAAGCCTGCAATATGCCCATATATGCAATAGCAGGGGCCACGCCCCCGATAAAAGCCAGATAAGTGGCAAATAAATTATGACAAAAATCAGGCGCAAAATATTGCGCAATAAACTTTACAGTTTCTTCGGCATTTTTTAGTTCGCTGAATTTGGAAACCGGATATCCGAGAAGTGTAATAAATAATGAAATGAATATAAACACAAAAAGTTTTTCTTTTTTGACAAGGCTGACGGTTATGTATCTTCGGGCTACTTCTCTGCCTGTCACCATTGTTCCGACAGTGACTACATTCAGCAAAATTCCTATGGCCGAATGACTGTACGGACTTTTACCCAAGCCGTACAGGAGCCCTGCGCATACCTGAACCGCTATATAAACTACCGAAAAAATGACCGCCCACCAAAATATGTTTTGTTTCGTTCTCTCCGGTATTCCAATATGGATCCTGGGGAAAACCAATGCAGCAGACGCCAGCAGCATCCAAAATAACGGCCTGGCAGCATTGTTGTACATCCCATAACCAATATAGCCGCTTATGGAAAGATTGTCCAACAAATAGATAAAAAGCAGGAATAAGACTATTAAAAGACATTTGCCCTTTGACGGCCATGTTGGCACATAATTCTTCATCCTAATAAATTGTCCCCCACTATTAATTACTGTCCAGCAGAACTGTTCGCGACATTTTCCGTTTTTACGGATTCAATAGAATAGCCTTCCGTCCTGGCCTGTTCTACAACAGCAATATCTGCATCATTTTTCTCTCTGTTTCCGGTTTCAATATCATTTTCAGCTGCCGCGATATTTTTCGTATCGTCGCCTTCTGTAGTAACTGCGCCTTCAGAAGTGTTTTCTGTTATTCTGCCCCCGATGGTGGCCGTACCCTCCGCAGCACCGCCTGTTCCGCCGTACCCGGTGGTGGCCGTACCCTCCGCAGCGCCGCCTGTTCTGCCGCCATCGGTGGTAGCTGCACCTTCTGTAATACTGTCTGTGCCGGCAGTCCCTTCAGGAACTGCTTGATTGCCAATGGCTCCGGGACTTGTACCGTCTGCGGTAATTGCTCCGGGTGTTGCCGTTTCAAAGCCCGGTCCAAGTTCTGGTTTTCCTGTTGACTTTTCCTTTAAAATTGTTTCCGTCTCAAATTCCGGTCGTACAACTGTTATGTGTCCTTTTATCGTCAGCCGCTCCTCCCAGAGACCATATCCTGCATTAACCAGCAAGAAGGCTGCCAATGTACAGAAAAATAAAATCACTAATTTTGTCCTCATATGCATACCTCCATCATTTAGGCTGACTAAACGTATATTCGGCATGGAAATCTATGGTGTTAGCGTCTCTGCCTGCATTGATATGGATTTCCTGATCCAAACAATTGCCCAGGTTGTCTTTCTGAGGTAAAAGTAAAACGTTCCGGCCGTCCAAGCCGCTTGCGACATTGCCATCAGCATTCTCCAGCCTACTATCCACAAGTTCTGCGGGAACTTCACCTTTATTGATGATTTTAAATTTCAAGAGTCCGAAATGGTTGGAATACTCCGGTTTGATGATCGTTGCTTCCGGAGTTTCCTCCGTAATCTTTTTTACCGCTTCTTCAACCGTCCCTTCTATCAGTATGGTCTTTGAATCCTCGAATGTTACATTGAGGTTCCCGTTTCCATTTACCACTTGATATGAGGTGTCCGGATCGAACTGAACATCCAGATCGCCTGTTTTTACAAGTGTCATAATGTTCATTCCGCTGTCCCAGTATGCATAACTGATCCCAGCCGTACTCAAGGCAATTATGATACAGGCAAATAATATGTTTTTACCCATGAATGCATCTCTCTTAGATTTTATTGCCACTAAAACTCACCCCGCATCAATAGCGATTTTTTGCTAAAATCAGTTTCTTATTGTTAATAAATTATTCGTGTAAAGTGCCGCCTCTGTTCTATGGCTTAATCCCAGCTTTGACAAAATGCTGCTTATATGCTTTTTCACAGTATGCTCCGATATAAAGAGTTCCCCTGCTATCTGGCTGTTGCATAAACCTTTCCCCAGCTTGTACAATACTTCCTGCTCTCTGACTGTAAGCATTCCCACGTTTTGCACCGTTCCTTCTATCTTGTAGTGCAGTACTTCGGGGTCAATGAACTTTTTTCCCCTTGCTACAACATGCAGCGCATATAAAATATCCTCAATAAAGGATTCCTTTAAGAGATAACCATCAACCCCGATTTCCTGCGCACGGAGGAAATCTTCCCTTTTTGGGGAAGAAGTCAGCACAATGAATTTTGTCGATAGCTTTTTGGCTTTTACAATGCTTACTATTTCTAAGCCATCCTCCTTGCCAAGTCTTAAATCTATGATGCCGATATCAGGGTTCATTCTGAATATTAGACTTACTGCCTCAGCGACACTGGAAGCTTCGAGCACTTCATCAATGCCTTCTTCCGCAGCCAGTGCCGAAAACAACCCTTTCCTGACCAAAGGATGGTCATCTGCAATCAGTATTTTCATATAATATGCTCCTTGTAGTTATTATTAGGAAAACTGATCTCTATTTCTGTGCCTTTCCCAGGCTTACTGTCAAATTGTATGCTTCCGTCAAGAGAATATGTCAGCTGATGAATATTGTTTATACCCAGTCCCTTATGCACATTTGTCCCCGAATTTTCAACATTGAAGCCCACTCCGTCATCACAAATTTTCAGTATTGTTTCGGTTGAGCCGACATCAAGACTGATATCAATTTTGCTTGCTTTACCATGATGTATGGCGTTTCCGATTCCCTCACATATGATTCTGTATAATGCTTTCTTTTCAAAAATAGATAGTTTTGATGTATCTCCGTTTGCAATGAAATTGATCTCATTCCCGTTCATGTGCCTTATTTCAGTAATCCGGCCCAGCAGATCGGGTAAAAAGTTGTCCGATCCTTCTTTTTGCCAGCTAAGTCCGTAGATTGTCGTTCTAAGATCTTTCATGATCCTTTTAATGGCATTGCGTATGAATCGCAAATCGTCATTTAACTTTTTCCCACCCGGACCCTCCTGCTGTCTGGCCAATGTAAATATGCCGCAGGATATGCTGAAAAGCCTTTGTAATACGCTATCATGGATCTCGCTTGCGATACGGTTTTGTTCTTCAGCGACCAGCAGTCTCCCATTTACATGCTCCAATTCAATTTTTTGAAGAGCAATCGAGCTCAGTCCTGATAATATTTTTAACTGTTCAACATTTTCTAAATAATCGTTGGCATTTTCATGCTGTACAATTTCGATCCCCAGTATTCCATAAGTTATATAGTTTGATTTCACAAATACCAGCATGAACTGATTCCCGTCTATATCCAGGTCAATGGGCATATCGCTGTCAATATTCTTATACAACAGTCTATCAAGCTGTGCCTTCAATCCTTCCTCTTGAAGCTCGCAGCTGTTGTCCGTATCGATGATTATATGATTCTGACCGTTCGCTACGGAGTAAAACAAAGCTGTTTTTGCCATAGTGAATTTCTTTGTATAGTGATTAATTAGTTCCAAAACCTGATTTCTATTGTTCTGTATCGAAAGCAAATTAATTGCCTGATATAACTCCATCGTATAACCCATTGATTTTCTAATTCTCTGGTTGGCGGCATTAAGCTGTCCAACAACCTCAGAAAGTTTCCTTCTCTCCTTTTCAATGTCACTGATATATTTTGCAAGCAGTTGCATGGCTGTTGCGACAAGAATCAGGCTGAGTGTCAGATTTGATTCTTTATTCAGCGAATCAGCAAAGCTATGCGATGGTTGGTTTAGCACAATTTGCGAAATCCAGTTTGCGACCAGAAGATAAATTAAAAGGTTCGCCAAGCCATATCTCTTTTTCAATTCCACCGACGCAATCAGAATTGTATTGAGACAATACCATACATACGGGCTTTTGATTCCTCCTGAAGGAATCAAAAGTAATATGTTTCCAAAGGTCTCTATTGAGATCAACAGTAATATATGGGCGGTTTTTCCCATATTTTTCAGGTACAGGTTACTTAAGATTATGCAGGATGAAGTAATGCATATAATTATAAATAGCTTTATGCCGATTGGATGGTTCACTACCCCTAAAAAATAGAATAACGAAGTACATATCAAGGAAATATACCTGTAGAGGCATATCAGCTTAATGATTTCCGGCTGTCTCTTGAATATTTGAAATCTCTCCTGCAAGTTCAACATTAGCATCCACCTATGTAACAATAGTTCCGCTTCGTATTTAATTCTCGGAAATGGATTCTCTCTATTTTACTGGGACCCTATCTTCTATATGTTAATAATAATATATTAAGCCATTGATTAATTTTGTAATATTATGGTAATATTCCATGGAAATTAAATCTTATTTTTCAACAAAATAATTTTATTCCTTCCATACCCCATTTACGATGAATACAATTTTGTTCCAATCATATGATTTTTTCAGGATATAGACACCGGACAAAATCAGGAGGAATCCTTTCCGCTAAATATAATAGATGTCCGTATTGCCACCTTCATTACAATTCATGTTATAATAATAATGTCTTGGTTACACTTGACAATTACTCCTATGCCAGGGAAGGTCAGAATGTTTACGGAACCATCTTATGAAAGTATTGATTTTACAGGCATAAAGGCTGATTTTGATGAATTGTACAAAGTAAAATTTATCAAATGTTCTTTCAGAAGTGCCGATTTCTCAGATATTACACTGAACAACTGCTATTTTGATACGTGCGATTTTACAGGTTCAAAGCTGAATGGATCAATTCTCAAATCCTCCGCCTTTGTGAACTGTGTTTTCAGATATGCCAATTTTTTCAGCACCACCCTGGATGATTGCAAGATGACGGGATCCTCCTTTCCCAGCGCTGCCTTCAAGGCCTTCACCATAGCCGCAGGGAACTGGTCCTATACGGTATTGACCGATGTTGATTTCAGCAATATGAAGCTTTACAACATCAATTTTGAATATGCGAATTTATCCAACTGCAACTTTTCCAAATCGATTGTCAGCGGCTGCAATTTCTCCTGTGCAAAGCTCAACGGTTCAAACTTCAGGGCTGCTGACATCAGAAGCAGCTGTATTGAGAATGTAGAGATCCTGTAGCTTAATCTGAAAGATACAAAAATAGATATGGAACAAGCTATTATAATAGCACGGGCTTTAGGGGCAAAATACACACCCTAGCATGGATGTCGGGAGTAAAATACACACCCTGGCATGGATGTCGGGAGTAAAATATACACCCTGGCATGGATGTCGGGAGTAAAATATACACCACAGTCAACGAGGTACAATATGGCCAGAAAATCCTATATAACCAGCATGCCGGACAAAACCGGAGCATTCCTGCTGGCATCCAAAATTATCGCAAGACATAATGGAAACATCGTACGTGTCAGCTACAACAAGGCGGTTGATCTGCATACGCTATTTATAGATGTGGAAGCTTCCGACAGGGATCTTGATACAATAGCAGACGAACTGGAAAACGTAGGTTATCTGAAAAATAAAATATCGGAAACCAGAGTGATCGTGGTCGAGATAAAGATACCGGACGAACCGGGGGCTGTCCTTCCCATATTAAAGATCCTCGACAGGTATGATATCAACATTTCCTATATGAATTCAAACTCAAACGGTACAAGGTTTCAGAACTTTAAAATGGGCCTGCTCATCGAAAATCCCAGAATCATCAAGATGCTGCTCGATGAAATCAGTGAGCTTTATCAGATTGATATCGCGGACTATGACGATTCGGAGAAAACGCTTGATAACACGATCTTCTATATCCGCCTTGCGAATGAAATGCAAAAACTCATGGTTCTTGGAACGGATCAGACAATGGAGTTCATTGCCGAGTCGAACAGAATACTGCAGGCACTTGAGGAGATCGGCGAGAATTCGCACAAGGTTTTCGAATACATCCGTCGCTTTGCATACTTCATCAGCAGGCACCGGGGGGAGTATTACAAGGCAGAGACAGCAAAATACCACATAAACGATACGGTTACCCTTTATGCGATACAGCCCCCTTGCGGCAGCAATACCTATGTTCTTGATTCACCGGAGGAACTGATACTGATCGATACCGGGTATGCAATTTATTCGGAGGAACTGATGAAGGTCCTGGACGACCTGTGCCCCGGTTGGAAAGAGCGCTGCAGGAGAGTCCTGATCACCCATGCGGATGTCGATCATTGCGGTCTGCTCTCCAAACTCGAAAATGTACGGATCTGTCTGAACCGCAAAAGTGCGGACAGCCTGGAGCGTCAGATCTCAGGGAAACCGGATCTCAGGGAAAGCAGCGAATTGAATCTTGGTTACAGTAAGCTCAGCAGGATCATTTCCGGATATACTCCGCCAAATGCCTCGCAATTTGAACTATTCGACAGGGATACTCCGGAAACGCATGACGATCTGCTGCGGATCGGCAGTTTTTCTTTCACCGGCCTGAATTTCGACATTCATGAAGGCAGCGGAGGACATCTGGATGGCGAAATGATCTTCGCATGCAGAGAATGCGGCATTGTTTTTACAGGGGACAATCTTGTCAATATCAGCGGCTTCTCTGAGGAACTGTCCGAATTCAACTCCCTTGCCCCTTATCTTATGAGAAGCGTCAACATTAATTCACAAAAGGCTTCAGACATGAGAAAACAAATTAATAAACTTATAGATTTCATCCGGGAAAGCAATCAAAAGCCGGTAATGGTATGCGGTGGCCACGGACCTGTTTTCATCCGCTGATTCATTTTGTGCACTTATATTATAGCCATCCATATAGCAAATACAGCCAGATTCTGATTCTATTGTGAAATCGCCTTGGTTGCCGTTCGATTTCACCTGGATTTTTTTCAGACACGAATAATAAAATGACGTATTATCCCATGTTCAAGTAAATAAAGTCATCCAGGAGTTACTTAATGGGAATAATAGTCAAGTATGTTTTAAGAAATATCACAGAAAAAAAACTAAGGACATTTTTAATTCTCTTTTCGATCATTCTCTCATCCGCCCTCTTTTTTGCAGCACAAGCCGTAACCGACAATGTAGTCAGGATGTTTCTGGCAGATGCCCGGCAATTCTATGGCTCAGCGGATATTATGATCTATCCGGAAAAGGGTTCCCCCTCTGCTAACTTGAAACCAAGCCAGATGGAGTCCTTTGCTTCACAGACAAAATATATCATCGGTGCTCTGCAGGGATCCGCCTATTACAATCATGAGAGAAAGGAAACTGTCACAATAAATCTCCGCGGCACCACCCTTGAAGATATGAACATCATGAATCCGGTATTTATTGACGGCATGACAGGTGAGGGTTCCTTCAGCGGCAGAAAGATCATCCTCAGTAAAAAGGCTGCTGAGAAGTATGGGTATAAAATAGGCGATTCGATCAAGTTGGAAATAAGAGGTGAATTTTATAGATTCGCGATCTACGCAGTTGCCAACCCTGAAGGTTTTTTTGCGGAGAGCGGTCAGACTGTGAATGCCCTGTTGCCAAAATCCACATTATCCTCCATCTTTGGCAACGGAAACAATACCCTGAACAATATCATTTTTGTCGGATTGAAGGATGGCATCGATCTGAACCGGAGTATGGAAGAGTTGAAGGGCATCTATAAACGGTACGGCGTAGAAGAACCGGTCCCTGAAGAAGATATGAAGCGGAATGTACAATCCATGTCGGTCGGCTTTATGATGATGACTCTTGTTGTTGGATTTATGAGTATCTTCATCATTTACACTTCCTTCAAGGTCATCACACTTGAACGCCTGCCGATGATCGGAACCTTCCGCAGCATTGGAGCAACAAGGCGCACCACGGATCTGGTGCTTCTGGTGGAGAGCCTGCTTTACGGGGTGATCGGCGGAGTCATCGGCTGTATTTTGGGCGTGGGCATCCTTTATCTTATTGTGTCGTTTATAACGCCTTCCTATATGGCAGGATATGATTTAAAGCTTGCCTATACTCCAGCTCAAATGGGCTCTGCATTCCTGGTAGCCGTGTTGATATCGCTGGCAAGCTCCATTATACCGATTGTCAAGACATCAAAAATACCAGTCAAGGATATCGTATTGAATTCAATTGATAAGAAGACAAAAAGCAAATTTAAAAGGTATCTTCTGGGTACTGTTATGCTTGTTCTTTACATTCTTCTTCCTCCGTTGGTGCCAGGAGATCTCGCTATCGCCGCCGACAGTATCAGCATGATGTTTTCCCTTACAGGGATCATACTGCTGCTGCCGCTTATCACATCGGGGTTTGTTCTGCTTTTTGAAAAAATATATGTGATGCTGTTTGGCAATATAGGGGTCATCGCTGCAAAAAATCTCAGGCAGAACAAAAACATCCTTAATAATATTTCATTGCTGTCCATAGCCATTTCAAGCCTCTTAATGATTACCACCATCAGTGACAGCGTACTCCTTGAGGTTGCCAGCTTTTACACAAGGAGTTCCAATTTCGACATCTACATGACCATGCCAGGCGCTGGCAGATCCTTTGAACAGTCGCTTACTTCAGTCGACGGAGTGAAACAGGTGTGCGGAAATATCAGTACATCCGGAATAGAAGTAGTCGGCAAAGACTATAAACTTGTAAGTGCCTATGGCATTAATACTGAAAAGTTCCCCGATTTTTTCCTTTTTGATATGGAAGGGGACAAAAAAGCGCAGTTTGAAGCTCTTAATAAAGAACGAAGCCTGATCATGTCCAATAATCTTCGTGAAAAGCTGGGCGTTAAAAAAGGAGATATGATAACCCTTAAAATGAATAAAGGTAATGTCTCTTACAGAATTATTGCTTTCCAGAATACCATGCTGGACAATGGAAGCAACGTAATGATATCGGATAAATTTTTCAAAGCAGATACGGGAATTCAGAATTACACGGAACTGTTCATCAAATCCGAAGGTGATCCTGATAAAGCAGTGGAAGCCATCAAAAAGAAATACATCAGAAATCAGCCTTACATCACTACAATGAAACAGATGGAAAAGGAAAATTATGAGGTCAACAGCAGTGTTTTCCGCTCCATGGAAGCTTTTGCCTACCTGACACTGATCATTGGGATATTCGGCATCATCAACAATTATATCATCAGCTTTATTGAACGCAAACGTTCTCTGGCCATGTACCGTTCAATAGGCATGAGCAAGCGGCAGACCGTTAAGATGATGGTTGTGGAGTCTATCACCGGCGGTCTGATCGGAGCAATCATGGGAATCACTGCCGGGTTGATGATGATATACACGGTTCCATATGTCATGAAAGCTTTGTTTGCCCCAATGCCGATCCTGCTGAACCCGCTGACGTTTATTCTTTCATTCCTGCTGGGCATGGTAATAACATTTGTCGCTTCTCTCAGCCCGATTATGAAATCATCAAAGCTAAACCTGGTTACGGCTTTAAAATATGAGTAATAAAAATATCAAGGTCATCGAGTTCCTTACGAATGCCCGGATTTGACGCACGAAGGCCTGAGAAAAAATCAAAATAGAATTTTCAACAAAAAGGAAGAAGGGAGATCTTATATATGCCGGCAATTATTGAATCAGTAGCCCTTAACAAGACATATGCCATGGGCAAGGTTGAGGTTGAGGTATTAAAGGACATCAACATTAAGATAGATGAAGGAGAGTTCGTCTCAATCATGGGACCGTCCGGTTCGGGCAAAAGCACGCTGTTATATCTGATCGGCGGGCTTGACAAACCCACCTCCGGCCAGATCAGGATCAAAGGCCGCGAAATGGCCAATATGAGGGATGAAGAGGAAAGCAAGCTCCGCAGGCAGGAGATCGGATTTATTTTTCAGTTTTACAATCTGATACCCAATCTGAATGTGGAAGAAAATATCATGCTGCCTATTCTGCTGGATGGGAAAAAACTGAAAAATTATAAAAAAGAACTTGATGATATCCTGGAGATCGTCGGACTCTCCGACCGGCGGCACCATACGCCGAGGGAATTGTCGGGAGGCCAGCAGCAAAGGGTGGCCATCGCAAGAGCTTTGATCAATGAGCCCGATATTATTCTGGCCGATGAACCCATTGGAAATTTGGACTCAAAGACAGGCATGGAGGTTATGGAACTTCTCTCCAGAATCAATAAGGAAAAAGGCAAAACCATTATTCAGGTAACGCATTCAAAGGAAGCGGCTGAATATGGCCAAAGAATCATTAATGTGAAAGACGGAAAGGTAGAGTGAATGAATATGAAAAAAATATTACTTGTATTATTGGCTATAGGGCTGTTGGCAAGCACGGCCGGATGCGGCAGTCAGGCTGCGGCAGCACCTGTTGCTGCTGCGGAGGAGTCCCGGAATCAAAATGTGGAAGCTTTTGGTTTGATAAAAGCCACCGCTGTTAAAAATATTACCCTCGATTTTCAGGCCCCTGTGACCAAGCTGTATGTTAAAGAGGGTGAACGCGTAAAATCAGGCCAGCCGCTTGTCGCACTGGACTTGTCAGAGATGGAAAACATGATCGCAGATAAAAACCTGTCTCTTTCCGCAGCAAAAAACAACATCAGCCGTTCGTTTTCCAATACGGATCTGAAAAAGCTCCAGAATGACCAGAAGAACGCACAAGCCATTTATGACAAGGATGTAAATAAACTGAATACCAAACAATCCCTTTATTCTGCTGGAAGTATCCCATTTAGCGAGCTCGACAGCTTTAGAAAACAGTTGGACAGTGATAAAAAGAATTTACAGGATATCGCTTATGCAATCGAAAATCAAAAAACCAGCAAGGGCACTGAAAACGATCAGAAAAGTCTGGAATCCTCCCTTTTGGAATCCGATCTGAAGTTGCTGAACAGCAGGCTTGCTAAAACTTACATTAAGGGTTCAGATATTATTTCGGATATGAATGACGGACTTGTTTATGATCTGGGTTATGCACAAGGCGATATTGCAGGACCGCAGAAAAAGCTCTTGAGCATCATGAATCTTGACACCCTCGTGGTGGAAGCAAATATTCCCGAAGAATTCATCAGTGATGTGAAAATAGGCTCATCGGTCAGCATTATTCCGACCGCAGATAAAACAAGGAAGTATACCGGCAAAGTATCGTACATCTCGGGAATCGCCTCGAACAACAATGGTGAAACACAGATACCGGTGAATATAACGGTAGACAATCTGGATGAATTCCTCCTTCCAGGCTTCAATGTGGATGTGAGTATCACAGCGGACGGAAAAGCTGCCAAATAGCAGTTTATCATATTTCTCAACTCAAACGGATTCCCTCAAAGAAGACCGTGGCATCATGCTCCACTCGTTTTCCGGCATATTTTGCTTAGTGAAATGCCAAAAAAAGAGAAAGACTCATTATTAGGCGGCTTTATTTTGTTTTTTAATTGAACCATGGGTATTCCCAAAATAAAACGAGGATGTTATCTTTTCAGATCGCTTCCTCGTTTTATACAGAGCGTCATCCTTTGCGGGACAAGGACTTTATTCTTTATTCCATATCCATCTGCGAAAGCTGTTTTATTTGGTCACACCTGCCATAGATAACGGCAGTAACTTGAACTTTAATATTTTCTTCATCAATCCAAAAGTAGACGAGAAAGTTTTTAACCGGCATTTTATGAATTCCTAAGCTTCGCCATGGTTCTTCTTCTGTTAACGCAACCCGCTGCGGAAATTGAGACAGCGATAAAGTTGCACTTTCAATCTCATCAAGCAAACTCAAGGCGGCTTTCGGAGCTTTTAACTCAGAAGAAATGTATTGAACAATTGCTTGCAGCTGTTCTTCTGCTTGAGTGGTGATTTTAACAAAGTACGTCTTATCCCTCATCAATTATAGTCCTCGTCTTAACTCTGAAAATACCTCAGAAGCAGGACGGGAATGGTCTGCTTTTGCCTCATCCAATCCTTTTTGCATGATTGTGTTAAATGTCGCGTCGTCCATTTCATCAAGCGCCAGCGGAGTGACAGGAATTGACAAGGAAAACGGAATACTCTTTGTCATGACGATTTGCTTGTAGAGCATATTGATCACAACAGAAGCCGGAACTCCGAGCTTTGCCATAATTGATTCCGCTTTTTCTTTTATATCAGGTTCAACGCGAGCAAGAACATTTGCTGTTTTAATGGCCACGATAATTCCACCTTTCATCTTGCTTTTCTATATTATATTCTATTGTATAACTTTTAGCAATACATTATCCAAGTTATCTTATTTTTTTCTTTAAACAAGAGAAAAACGCCATCCCTTGCAGGACAATGCTTCTCTCGCTTTTTCCGTATCGGTTTGGGGTATGGTTCAACAAGTTTCCCTATTAAACCGTGCCATTAGGCGGCTTTCTTTCGTTTTTTAATTGAACCATGGGTAATTAAGTGAGGCAGATAGTCAATTTGAACTGTTTAGTGTGAACCCTATGTACTGTTGCATGAAAGCCTGTCGGCATTGCTTAGAGATGATTAAGAGTGGACTCAAACGAGGCACTTCATTGTGAAGTGCCTCGTTTTTATAACAATTTCTTATAGCCACATAGGTCCCCTGTATTTATAATCCATCGGGTATTTTTATGTTAGTAAAGTTTATGCATTTTGTTGAAAGTGCTTTGCCAGCTTGCAAATTCATGTAATTCGTATATGAATATGAAATGGTTGACATCAGTGCGAGTCCTGCCATTACAACAATCGAAGTAGAGGGGTTAGTAATACCCATACATGTGCAAACAGCAATAATAAGCATATTAATAATAAGGCCTATAAAAATACTGTGGTTCATGTAATACAAAGCAATAACCCTTTCAAGTTTTGTATCCTTATCTGCTTCGATGGTGGCAAACACCTCGTCCTTTCTGTCGAAAGCTTCGCGGTGAAGACAGTTTCTATGATGAATCTGGGTTTTATCATATATTTTCTGGACATATATTTCATAATTATCAATAAGTATGCACTTCTTTACTGCTATTTGAAGAAGCTTATGAATTATCTTTAAAAACAGCGGTTGATTTCCGCATGATTCAGGATACCGATATTCAAAATGCATATGGGTTTTCATGTATACTTTGTCAAGAAATTGAAAGCGAGCCTTATCGTCACTGGCAGCGTCAACAAGGCTTAAATCCAAACCACATTTATCTTCCCATGTTATTGTAAAGTGATATTTGTCTGATACATCCGGCTGTATTTTTGCCTTTTTTATATTGATATCTTTGAATACTTCCTTTTTTATAAATTTCAAAAGCCTTTTGTCAGTATCCGCGTCAGTGCTGATACACTCCATAGTGAATAAATAATCTTGTATCCAGTATAGTCTTCTTTTACGCATCCATAATTCTATTGAATTGGTGATGACATACAGCAGCAGCGACAGCGTAATAAATGAAGCAATTGAAGCGAAATGATCATCTATTTTATAGTCAAAAACATATTTCGACATCTGCAATTTAAGTAGACCTGTAAGAAGTAAAAATAAACCATAAAAAAATATTCCTGGGATAAGTATTGTTACCAGCATCCAGAAATTCTGAAAAAAGTCTTTCACGGAAGTTCACCTCACATTATTTTCCAATACATGAATTTTAGCACAAATTATGTATAGTGTAAACGATAATTGATCACATCGTCTGGGCGGGCTCGCCACTGTTTGTCCTTTACAACAAAAATAAAATGTACTATACCGTCCACAGTCGCAGTGCAGTTGAACTTATCGTTGACAGGGCAACCCGTGAAAGTTGGAAGATGGGTATATCCTGATTGTGAAAATGGAAGTCAGCGTTGGTAAAGAATAAAGA
>JAEWQC010000005.1 GCA_023399355.1 Bacillota bacterium
GGTATGCAGGATATCGACGAGTTTTCCCATCAAAAGGCCATTTTCTTCAAATACTTCACTTTCAATAATATCACAGATAAAGAAAGAATCCTTAGGCAGTTTAACAGCATTCTTTCTGTCAACAAGAACAAAGCGGTCCCTGAGAGCCTCGGCGGCTTCCATGGTATCAATACCTGAAAGCCTGAGTATTACAGAACCTTTTGTATATTTTACCTCTTTGATGGTATATTTCACCATGGTATTCCCAATATCCAGATAGACGTATTGCAGTTCGTCAAATCTGTGAGGATCGTCCGTCAGCGGAACAAGCCGCACTTCCCCTTTAACGCCATGGGTGTTTACTATTTTACCGATTTGCAGGTATTCATACATAAATATTTCACTCATTTTCAATAAATTCTTTAATAAAATTCCAGGTGCATGTACAACATTCCTTATATAGAATGTGTACTTTTCGCCCCTGGAATTCTATTCACTCATGGGGTAAATCCGTTTTACCCCAAAACTGAGAGGGGCTTGGTGCCCCTGTGATTTTTTTGGGGAGCAAATAAAGTCTGCTCCATTCTATTATTGTACAATTTCCACTACAACCCTGATGTTTTCCTTAATGGCTGCAGCTTTTACAACCGATCTGATCGCCTTGGCTATTCTTCCCTGTTTTCCGATGACCTTACCCATATCATCCTTCGAAACCTTAAGTTCCAGGATAATACCGTTATCGCCGTCTACTTCATTGACACTGACTTCATCTGGATAGTCTACAAGCGATCTTGCAATTGTTTCGAGAAGTTCCTTCATAATAATTTACCTCCCGGGGTTTTATTGAATTACTCCGGATTTTTTCAACAGAGATTTAACGGTATCTGTAGGCTGAGCACCATTTTTGATCCATTGTGCAGCTTTTTCTCCATCAATTTTCACCTCTATCGGGTTCGTCAACGGATTATAAGTGCCGATCTCTTCAATAAACCTTCCGTCACGCGGATATCTGGAATCTGCAACTACTACCCTGTAAAACGGGCTCTTCTTTGCACCGATTCTCTTAAGTCTAATCTTAACTGCCATTCATTTCACCTCCTCTCACTTAAATACAAAATTTATCAAAAAGGCAGTTTGAGTTTGCCAAATCCCTTGCCGCCCTTCTTTCCGGCTTCCGTCATCATCTTCATCAATTTCTTCATTTCTTCGAATTCCTTCAGCAGTCTGTTCACATCCTGAATCGTCGTACCACTGCCTGCTGAGATTCTTTTTCTTCGATTTCCGTTTATAATGGATGGATCATTTCTTTCCTTGGCCGTCATTGATTTTATGATGGCTTCGGTATGTCCCATTTTCTTTTCATCTACTTCGACGTTCTGCATTGCTTTGGAATTCATTCCCGGCAGCATCCCAAGGACCTGGTCCAAAGGCCCCATTTTCTTTACCTGCTGCATCTGTTCCAGAAAGTCGTCCAGTGTAAACTGCTGGGTCCTGAGCTTACGCTCCATTTCCGAGGCTTTCTTCTCGTCAAAAGCTTCCTGTGCTTTTTCAATAAGACTGAGAACATCACCCATTCCAAGGATCCTGGATGCCATTCTGTCAGGATAAAAAGGTTCAAGATCACTGAGTTTCTCTCCCATGCCGGCAAATTTTATCGGCTTGCCGGTAACAGCCTTTACCGATAAGGCCGCTCCGCCTCGGGTATCACCGTCTAATTTTGTCAGTACCAGACCATCCACGCCCAGCTTTTGATTAAAGCTTTCTGCAACGTTGACTGCATCCTGACCTGTCATTGCGTCAACAACCAGAAGAATTTCCTGCGGATGTACCGCAGCTTTTATATTTTCAAGCTCTGCCATGAGTTCTTCATTGATATGCAGACGACCTGCAGTATCTATTATTACAAGGTCATACAGCTTAGATTTTGCATACGCCAAAGCGTCCTTTGCAATTTGAACAGGATTCGTATTGCCTTCAATGGCAAATACCGGGATGCCAAGCTGGTTTCCAACCACCTGGAGTTGTTTGACAGCGGCTGGCCTGTATACGTCGCAGGCAACAAGCAGCGGGTTTTTACCCTGCTTTCTCATAATGCCCGCCAGTTTGCCGGAGGTGGTGGTTTTGCCTGCGCCCTGCAGACCGACCATCATGTAAACTGTTGGCGGGTTATTCGAAATAGTGACTTTGGAAGGAACCTTCCCCATCAGATCAATCAGTTCTTCATGTACAATCTTAATAACCTGTTGTCCCGGAGTGAGGCTTTCAAGCACATCCTGTCCGACAGCCCGCTCCGATATCCTGTTAATGAACTCTTTTACGACTTTAAAATTTACATCAGCTTCCAGAAGCGCAAGTTTTATTTCACGCATCATCTCCTTGACGTCTTTATCAGTCACCCTGCCCTTGCCGCGGAATTTATTGATGGTATCCTGCAATTTTCCTGATAAACCTTCGAATAAAGCCATATATTAGTCCTCCATAATACTTTTGACAGTTCGTATTGCTTTTTCCAGATTGTCGGAATCCGTGTCTGATAATGATGAGACATTGATCTCTTCGAGGGACTTAAGGATTTCCGATGCCTTTTCCTTTTGTTTGTCGAACCGGCCGATCAGTCCAAGCTTTTGTTCCAACTCGAACAAGGCGGCTTTGCCGCGTTTTATATTATCATATACTCCCTGCCTGCTTATATTCAGTTCCTCTGCAATTTCGCCAAATGAATAGTCACTATTATAATGCAGGTCCAGGATCTCATATTGTCTTTTCGTCACCATCTGCCCGTAATAATCGAGCAAAAGGCTTATCTTGTATAATTCATCCATCACACGCTCATTAAGTGTAAAGTGTTTTTACTTTACACCTAATTCTAAGGGAAGAATACTGGTTTGTCAAGGCAAAAAGAGAATCGGTCTGAAATTCTTAGAATTTTTCCTTCAGAGATTGGCCCAGCTCCTTTATGTGCATGATCATTTTTGCGGTTTACTTTAAAGCGTCCTCCAGCGCAACCGTCATAGCATGTATACCTTGATATAATATCTGTTCAATACAGGAGAAGTTTATATCAATTATATACTTTTGCGCCAAAGTGTAATGCCACTGTAGCCCCTTTCAAAGCCCAGTTCCAGTAAAGTGTCATACAAGGGAGAATCTTCTATTTTACAGGGTTCTTTCTCATTTTCAGCTTCTTTCCAAAACTCCGTAAAAAGGTTCTTTCTACCGGTCCAGAGCATGCGTGAATGAAAAGCCCTGATAAAGTTTGCTGCTGCCTTTACAAGGATATCTCTGCTGTCGGTCAGCGGCATAATGCAGGCTCCATATTCCTTTATGGATAAAACGGGAGCACCGTTTCTGAAAACAATCGCCGTCCCTTGGTGTTTGGCTGATCTTGACGCAGTCATGACATTAAAAGACTTAGCAAGGATATCCTTGTAAGGATTTGCCGGGTCACAGCTGCAGAGAGTGACATAATTGTCCTCCGGCTGCGTAGAATCCTGAATTCTGATGATTTCTATGTCCCTGCTTCTGGCAAATTGGATACCAGATAGACCGGAAACATAAAAGCCGCGTTTGATTCCGCTGTTGAATTCATTGTTTTTCAACCAGGTATAAACCTCCGACCATTTGTATATTCCATTTTCGCAAACGGTGATATCCCTGGAAATGATGCCATATCGGTCAAGCAGTTCATTGATATAAACCGGCAATGCCGTTTCCTCTTGTCCGTGAACAGAACCACCGGTCCTGTACCATCTGCCCATATTCGGATAAGTGTTATATTTCATCCATGGAGAGTTTTTTTTGTCATTATCCATGTAATATCTTGCTATTGAAAAAGAATCGTTGGTTATGATACCGCTCCAGACCAATCTTTCAAGTTTTGCCAGCAGTTCGGCCGGAGCAGTGGCAAGGAGCCTTGATAAATCCTTCAAAAAGCTTGCTCCCCTGTTATCAAGTGTTTCCAACAGTTTCGTTTCAAAGTCATCTGTCGTGAAATCTGTTTGCGGTTCAATCGTTTCACCGGAAATGTCCTCTTCATTGACAGGGAAAAAGGCGGCTTCCCGCGTTTTTTTCCCAATCCTGCCCATCCAGCGTACAGAACCTGTGGCGCAAAGAACATCAAGCATTTTAGGGTCATATCCTGCTATCCTGGAGGGAAGGATGAAATCCTCCCACCATGTGACCGGGTAGTATTGGCCATGCAGGTATTTCAATACCTCAAGCAATTTTTCATCGGGAGGGAGAACATTATCGCCCGGCATGTGCCGGTTGAACAGGAAAGAGCAATACGCTTCGGGTGCCTTCGGTTTGATATCGCTTCTTGCCATCACGATGGTTTTTTGTTTGATACGTTCATAAACCTTCCTGTGGCAATAAATAACCTCTTCCTCTGCTGAGGCTTCCTTCAGCCTGACGATTTCACCTGTTGAAACCATCGACATCAGAGCTTCCTGTACCAGCCTTGCTTTAAATGCATATTTTTGGCCGAGTTCCTTTGCGGTGAAAGGTCCTCTGAACAGGATATGGCGTCTGAGCAGACGTATAACCGAATCCTTTTCTCCCGGCGCAACCATGAAAATATAGCTGCTCAACAGATCAAGTGCTTTTATTTCCTTCTCCTCACCGGGGAAACCTGTCTTCAGCAAACCGAATTCGGCATCTTTCCCGGCTGCAGCACAGTAGAGCGGATAGTCCTCGGCAGTTATCCAGTAATCATCGCAGCTTTCATCAATAGAGATCCGGATGATCCGGCGCTGAAGTTCCAATTGGGAGAGATAATTGCTGAGGACAGTGCTGTTTGCTTCGGTGAAAACATTTGAGGAATATGGTTCAGCTTTCAATTCTCCGAAGGAATGCAGAAAATAAAACAACTCATCCGCGTTGGCAAGTTTCCTGGAAAACTTATAGTTGTCCAATTCCTTCTCGACGACTTTAACTGCTCTTGGGTCTATGAGTTCATATTCTCCATTAACACCGGCAGTAAGCTGGATAAAATCCCGGTCATTGACCAGCAGTTGATTCCTTCTTTCTGCTACAGGAAGATCATAGGCATATTGATAAATCTGCCAGAAGTTGAGCAGCAACTCGGCTGAAAATGGAGAAGGCCTCTCGGTATAAACATCCAGTACTTTTATCCTGCCGGCACTAATTGATTCGATAAAATGATAAAGGCTTCCGATGTCGAATATATCGTTCATACATTCTCTGTACGTTTCAAGGACCACGGGATGATCGGGTTTGGTCAGGACAGCTTCGGCAGCCTCAGCGCATCTGAGTCTTTGTATCCAAAGCGGCGTTCTTTTGCCAAAGCCGTTCATTTGGACAAGCAGTGACCGGGTAAGATTGTATCTCAGGTTGATATTGAATAAAGGAGCTTTTGGCAGTAATTCAAATAGTTCCTTCTCAAGACTTTCACGGTCGATCAGCGAGAAAATGTTTGAAAGCTTTCCGGTATAGCCAAACAGGTGGAACAGGATGCCATCATTGTTGCTGATATATTCCATCCGGCAGTGAAGCTGTCCGGACAACTTCGAATGGAGAAGTACTGCAAGCGGTGCGTGGATTTTATCTCCGAAGGGAGAATGGATGAGTATGCGCCTGTCACCTGTCTCATCACTGAAATGCTCGCAAATGATTCTATTCGAGCCTGGAAGGTGACCCGTACAGGATAACTGGTCACAAATATAAGTCCGAAGATTCTCAGCGGCTGTTTTATCCAGACCGCACTGCTTTGACATCGTATCGATGAATTCATTTTTATCATAATTCTCTTCGAGGTTGTCCAGAAATTCGCCAAGCCTTTTGCCTGTCTCATAGGTTCTTAATGTCTTATCTCCCATCCAGAATGGAATTTTGGCGCCTGAGGCATTGGACGGGCTGACAATGACTCTGTCTTTTTCAATTTTGTCAATCTTCCATACCGTACTTCCCAGAAAGAACCTTTCGCCAAGCCTGCTTTCAAAAACGAATTCCTCTTGAAGTTCTCCAAGCTTGAGACCGGTATCCTGTAAATAAACGGCATAATTGCCCTTGTCCGGTATTGTGCCGCCGTTCATCAGACACATTCTTCTCCCCAGCGGTGTTCCTCTGACTATTCTGCTGCACCTGTCATAGAGAATTCTTGGCTTGACTGAACCGGGTACTTCGGAGGGAGATGGATCCGACAACATTAGCAGCACTGCTTCAAATTGCTTATACGGCAAATCTCTATAAGGATAGGAGCGGCGTATCAGCTCATAGATCTCCGATGCATTCTGCTCCCCTTCACACGAAATTGAAGTAATCTGCTGTGCCAGTATGTCAAGTGCATTTTGAGGAACTTTAATGTTCTCGATTTCATAACGTTTGGACTGATAGGATATAAACGATGAATCGAGAAGGTCTCCCCTTGTCTTTGGAATGAGGACACCCTTGCTTGTTGAATCCAGCCTGTGGCCGGACCTTCCTATTCTTTGGAGTACCTGTGAAACGGAACCTGGTGCACTTACCTGCACGACCAGGTCAATCCCGCCTATGTCGATACCCAGTTCAAGAGAGGAGGTTGCAACAAGGCAGACGATTTCTCCCTCCTTCAACTGGCGTTCCAACTCCTGCCGCACTTCTTTGGAGATGCTGCCATGATGGGTCCTGACAAAAGGATCACCGGCAAGATTGTTCAGACCTGCGGCAACCAGTTCTGCCACTCTTCTGTTATTCACAAAGATCAACGTTGAATGATGCGCTCTGATTAACGCAAGCAGCTCGGAATAGATGGCGGGCCAGATCGTATTTTCAGGCAACACCTTCATATCCTTCACAGGCAGGCTGACCGTAAGCTCAAAGGGTCTTCTTCTGTCACAATCGATGATACTGATATTTCTGGTCCCGGAAGAGATATCATTTCCTGAGAGAAAATGCGCAGCTTCCTCAAGCGGATTAATCGTGGCAGTGAGACCGATACGTTTTAGCGGCTTCCCGGCAATGCGTTCCAGCCGTTCCATCGTAACAGCCATATGAACACCTCGTTTATTGGCGCATATGGAATGAATCTCATCCACAATCAGATATTCAACCTGTGTAAAGAGGTTTCTGCAGGACTCCGATGTGAGCATGATGTATAGAGATTCCGGTGTGGTGATCAAAATATCGGGAGGGAACTTCAGCATCCTGGTTCTATCCTTCCGGGGGGTATCCCCAGTTCTCACCGCAACCTCAATATCAGGCAG
>JAEWQC010000013.1 GCA_023399355.1 Bacillota bacterium
GGAGCCGGTGGAGCCGCGGCTGTTACTGCATCCGCGTATTCTCCGGCTAAGGCATCTTTTACAGCGCGCACCTTGTATGTGTGCTCTCCTGCATCATGAATATCATGCAGATAATATGTATTTGTTGTAATCGCTTGCGGTGTTGAATTATTTGAAACACTATCGATTAGAACCTGGTATCCCGTCGCATAGTCCACCGGATCCCAGGATACCGTTATTCCTTCTTTGGATGCATCGGCTGCCACATTTTCCGGTTTTGCAGGCGGACCCTGATCAACGGTCAGCGGAGTACCCAAAGTATATGTTTCGGTCTCTGCTCCATCCCCATTTCGCGCCTTTATTTTTAACGCATATTCTGTCTGCGGCAGCAGGCCGGTAATGGTCACCGCCTTATTTTTGAACCTGGCCCAGGTCGGAGTGGAGGCAAGCACCCCGGAAGCTGTAACATATTTGTTGTTGCACATAAGCTGGTATTCCGTGCCGTCCGGATTCTGCCCTGCAGGGTCTTGCTCGCCTATCGATACATTAATGTTCCTTGAACTGGTTATCGCCGATATTGTGGGTGTGACAGCCCTGGTATATACGTCTTGTGAACTGGTCGTTATGTGCCCTGCAGTGTCTTTTGCCTTGAATGTTACCGGATAGGGAGTATTGCACAGCAGGCCGCCGCTTGATGTGATTGCAGCCATCGTCGTGACACCGCCTGCAGCTTTCCATGAATCTTGATTATTGCCAATGGTAATACTGCTGCCGGTCAGCCCTATGCCATCGGATAGAAGACACGAAGCTGTTATGGCATTCGATGTGGCAGCTATATCAATATTATCTATTTTGGGAGATTTGTCTACCTTAAAATTAACTGTTGATTGTGTAGACGAATTACCATTACTTACATCGAATTTCATGGTGTGCTGTCCTTCGGACAGTTTGCTCATATTGACCGGACTGAAGATCGCTGTCTGGGTAGTCGTCTTTGTACCAGTGACTACCTTTGTATCTCTGGGTGTTGTTTCTGCATCTATGTAGACTTTACATGTCAGGGTATCGTTTTCGGCATCGGAGACTTCAATTTTGGGGACAATTCCGGTATCCAGTTCGCTGAAGGTACTATTTTGTGAAGATGAAATTATAGTTAAATTAGGCAGCGATCCATATCGAGAAGTGGGAGGTGTAAAATTAGAAGTCCACCTTGCTACACCCTTACTAATTCTAAACTCATCAACGTAACCATTAAAATATAAACCATTATAAGCTCCACCTTTCCCAATAACAAATCTATTGATGGAATTATTCATAGATGCTCCACCTATATTGCTTGTACCATCTGCAATTCCATCAATATATAATGTTATAGTACCGCTATTCCTCACCATAGCTACATGATGCCATCCGTTTCCGGTTATTGTGCCTTGTGATGTAGCTACAGAATTACCATTTATATAGCCGTATAAATAATTCCCAGCTGTCATAAATAACTGGAGACTATAATTGTTCCCTGATATATCACTGTCTCCACAAATACATCCTTCGATGTTATCTGCAGATTTTTTTATCCAACAATCAATTGTAAAATTGCCAGATCCAAAACTAAAATCAGAACTTGCAGTAGTATCAATGTAATTTCCATAACCACCAAAATATGCACTAGATGCTCCAAACTTATATTGAATAGTACTAATCACTGCATTTTGGGTGAAGGTATGTCCACAATAATCTTCAAAATTGCCATCAAAATGTAATAATAGTTTTGTATAACTATCTACACCTTCTGCAAAAACACTGCTGGCCCCCAACTGAATAAAATGTCTATTTTCTGTACCATTCTTAAATAGAATACTAAAGTCAACCGAAACATTCAGAAATATCATTACTGTAATAATTGTTAATGATACTATTATCTTTCTTATTTTGTACATTTTTACACACCTCACATATCTATTGCTATGCATTCCCATTAATGTAAACCAATTATGTGAATATTTATACTAAGCTATTTTAATAAGCATGGAGAATTATAAGTACTTCTTCATACTTCAAATTGTTATTAAAAAGCCCATATAAATGTAGCACTTGAATAATAGTCCAACGATACAATATTGTTCAATAATTTTAATATAATATTAAAACCATTTCAATGTTTTCCGCCAAAATATTTCCATAAAAACAAATATGTAATAAAAAAATCGTATTCAAGCAAGTAAAATATATTAAAATAGAATTGTATAAATAGATGTTCCGGCTGGATCATTTTCTAATTTTTTTGCTATATTTGCTGCTCTTCTTGAAATGTTATTAAAATATTCAAAATACTATTTGAGATATTTAGTTAGAAATAATGTACTATTTTGTGAAGGTACGGTGTAATTACTTTAGATTCATTAACAGGATAAGCAACTGATGGGGGAGTAAAGTTGCTAGTTCATAGTGCAATACCTTTTTCTATTAAAACTTCATCAATATAGGCAACAAACCCTCTGCCATATACATTTTCATATCCTATTCTAAGAGAACAATTGGTTTCAGTTAATGAATTCGTTCCTATATAGGAGCTCTGCATTTCTTTAATTCCATCAACGAAAAGATATGCAGCACTTCCAGATCTGGTAAATGCTACATGATGACATTTTCCATCATTTAAGTCCTTTTTCCAGCATAATGCACTATATGACCCATTAGAAAACATGTCTCCCCTGACTACTATTTTACCATTCGCATTATACAATGAAAATTCCCAAGAAGTATTGTTCAATGAGTCATTCCCATTTTCAAGTATATATCCCACAACACGATATTCGGATGGAGGCGTAATAACCTTTATCCATACAGCAACTGTAAAATCATCTCCTCTAAAATTAAAATCAGGGTTGTATGGTATATACAGGTAATTGTTCCCTGTAACCTTTGCACTTGCAGTTCCGAATTTCTTTGTTGCAGTATCCATCGCAACACCACTGGATATCACAGATTTCCCACACTCATCTACAAATGCTGTTGACCCGTTTGTTCCATCACAATGCATTAATAGCTTTATTTTACTATCTAAGCCTTCTGCATAAATACTACTTGCCCCCAATTTTATAAAATGTCCACCTTCTGCGCCATTATTAATCACAGAAAAATCAATAGAAACATTTGATATCGCTATCAACGCAATAATTATCGCCGCTAATACACTACATAAACAAAAATTGAATCGTATTGTCCATATTTGATAAAATGAACAGGCGGACATTCGCGAAAGGTTGTCCACCAGAATAATATCAATATGGCTTGTTGGAACTTATTTAAATTTTGGTATCAGCCAGCCCATTAGTAGAGTAGGCCGGTGGAAAAACTAATTCTCACCGACCCCTTCATCAAACTGTGTATGCGGTTTTCTCGCACACAGCTTTCCGATATTCTTCTTCCTTCAGCATTCATTAAACTGCAAGCTTCTGTAATCCATTGTTGCTAATAACCGCTCGAACCTTGGAAATACCAACATACCGCCTCTTATTCTGTGTTTTTTAGTTCGGGTGGTACTTCCCTGTCATCAAATCCTGCTGTATTTCCTGTTGAAATCTCTCAACTCCATACACTTCTACATCAGTAATTATGACCTTGTCGATACCGCCTGCTCCGCCGTTGGCTTTTACTCTCTTCCATGCTTCTGCCAGGATGTCCTTTCGGTAGACCTTGTCAAAGAGTGCATGAAACCTCCCCTTGCTGTCCAACTTGACTGCAAGGTATAGCTTCCTTTGAAGTTCTCGAACTTTTCCACAGTAAAAAAGCGATTCCGCAAACAGTCGCCTGCAGAATCGCCAATTTATCATACTGCATTATTTAATTCATAACTGTATCATCCTTGTAGTACTTGTGCATTAAATAAGCTTGACAACACTTACCACATCCTGTAATTCCCGCTTAGTGCCAGCATGGCGAACATGTACAGGCAGTTATCATAATATCTCCTCACACCCGTGCGTACCGGCGTATTCCATAACAAATCCACACAGAACTTCGCATTAGGTCCGTCAGTAGCCAGCGCAGCCTCCGCATTGGTGGCAATCAAGCCTACGGGGTGGAGCGCTTTCTCCTCTTCAGGAGTACCATCCAACTCGTATCGTCTGTAATCCGCATTGGCTCCCATCGGCGCGAAGAAAGCCTGGATCCTGTCCGCCTCCAGTTTCTCCCATTCATCTCCCCTGAACCAGTCGTAGTCAAGTCCGATATTGGCAGCTACTCTATAGGAGTCACTGTAGAACTGATTCATTCCGTAGCCCCACTCTGCCTTATGAGGCCTGCCGTCATATTCGGCATATTCGGGTGCAAGTCCCGTAACCGGATGGCATGATATTTTCAGGTATTCCCTGCTTGCAGCAGCTGCTTCCTTCCAAAAGGCGCTGTCCCTGGGATCGCCCCAGAGCGAAAACAGTTCATAATAGTGCGGCAAATGATAGGATGGGTCGGTGAACGGGGTCTCGGGAACAAATTTGATCAGCTTGTTGGATGGCTCCCACATCGGATCGCCAATCGTGTCCTCGCCCTTATGTACACACTCCTGCAGAATATATTTTGCCTGCCTGCTGTAGTCATATGGCTCCGGGCCATCCCCCCAGCGATGTGATGCAAAAAGCAGCGCCATGGCAAAGTACTCCTCTCCGTCAGAAGCAGGGCCATCCGATCTTTTTGTGCCATCCGTGTTCAGAGACCATGCAAAATAACCCTTATACACGCCTTCTTTTTGCTGCATATAATTGTTAGCCCAGGTCCAGATACGATCGAACTCTTCCTTCTTGTTCATCTGAACGCACATCATCATTCCATAGGACATCCCCTCGGTTCTTACGTCGTTGTTGCCTGTATCCAGGATATAAGCCATATCTTCACCGACAGGATAGTATATGCGGGTATCTTCATCTCCATAAAACAGTTTCTTCCAGGTATCCTCGACTCTTGCATTGATTTCATCTGCATCATAGCCGAGTTCCTTAAAAACGTTACGGTAATTTCCTGTAAAAAATGCTCCTGTACCCATAATGTCACTCTCCTTGCTAATATGTATTTAGGTTCAACTACAAAAATACAAACAAAAAAAGGCCGGGGTAACACCATAGCCCTTTTTATTCCGCACCTTATTCATTAGCCTTCCATGGATACATCCAATTCTATTCTCTCATTTTCATTGATCAATAGAGGAATGCATATGGTTTTCATTTTGTTTGGAGTTATTTGTAAATTCTCTCCCATCAATAACGACGGTGGAGTAATGTCTATGTTGAAACCTCTGTTGTAAAGCAATGTGGCTGCATTTCCAAGGATCATATTGGCCAGCTCCGAAATGGCACTCTTTGATAAATCGTCAAATTCCGTAACCGGCATGCCCATCATCATGCTTGAGGCTATTGACATTCCAAGCTTCCTGGTCATGGAAAATATAGCCTGCCCGCGAATTTTACCCGTTAGTCCGACCATGATGATCAAATCTTCGCTCTTGTAAGGAGAATCTTTTATATAAACTTTCCCGAGCTTTGCATCCAGCGACGCAATTTGTTTCAACACAGTCTGGCTAGCTTCGATAAATGGATTGATATATTCAATATTCATTGTAACCCCACCTTCGTCACTGATGTGAATAGATAGCATTTTATATCTATTCTATATTTTCGACTAAATTCCTTCTTTTCAGTACATTTTTATTAATATTACAACAGAATAAGAATACCGGCAAGTAGGAACATTATTTAATACAAGGTGAAAACATCCTTGTGATAATTCTTTCAATTCTTATTTTTGTCTGGAATGGAGGCCTGAGTATGAAATTGTTCACACCCGAAAGGGTATTTTTTGATCCTGAAGCATTGAAATATCCGCTTGGCCAGAGGCTCTACAAACAATTCATCGGCACTGAAACGGATGTCCTGCAATTGTCTCCGCAAAATGCAGCAAGGAATATTCCGGGTACAACCGGGAAGGAGAAGTACGCACAGTCAAAAAAAACATTGTATATAACCGTAAAAAAAGAGGCCCGCCTGGATGTCTGCAAACCATCAGCCGATTATGAATTCTCGCTGGTATCAAACTGTCCCGGCAACTGTGAATATTGTTACCTTCAGACGACACAGGGCAGCAAACCCTATTTGAAGGTATTTGCCAACCTGGAAGATATTTTCGGTACGATCAGGCACTATACGGACAGCAAACCCGGTGAAATTACAACATTTGAGGTTGCAAGCCTGGGAGATCCCCTCGGATTGGAACACCTGACCGGCAGCTTGGCCGAAACCGTAAGCTCCTTTGGCACACTTGAAAATGCCCGCTTGCGAGTCGTTACGAAATATGACAATGTTGAAACACTGCTTCATGTCGGGCATAACGGGCATACCCGTTTCAGATTCAGCATTAACGCCATGTATGTCCTGCAAAATTTCGAACATAACACTGCCACGTTGGATGAGCGGCTTGCCGCCGCATCGAAAATTGCGGCAGCCGGTTATCCCACGGGCTTTGTCGTTGCGCCGATCATGATTTTTGAAGGCTGGAAAGAGCAGTATCAGGATTTGTTTGCCAGACTGAAGAAAAACCTGTCCGGTATAAACATGAGCGTACCTGTTACCTTTGAGCTGATTCAGCACAGGTTTACGGCAGCTGCAAAGAGTCATATCCTTGAACGATTCCCCGGCACAAAGCTTGACATGGAAGAGGAAAACAGAATTTTAAAATGGGGGCGTTTCGGGAGATACAAATATGTATATCCCCGCGAAACCGCCAATGAAATGAAGGAATTCATCCAAAAGCTTATCCTTGATAATATCCCTGATGCACAAATAGAATATTTTACATGAGGCCGCTGTGTTCCATAATGATTTCAAGTGCTTTTGTTGTGACCGGCGCCCCTCTTGAGGCTTCATCCCTGTAATCCATCTTTCCCGGGTCGCCCATACCGACAATGAATAAGCCGCCTCTTGACCTGAGGATGCTCAGCGTGTCTCCGCAGATATCGTCTGAGCGGGTATTATCGCCATATTTATTCACAGCATTGTGAATAACCTCACCCTCTTTAGTAATTGAACAGTTCACATTGAGTCCATTACAGTCCTTTCCATTGGAGGATACTGCCACAACGCCCAGTACATCAATTTCCCGGCTGTCAAGAATGGCTGCCATTGCAGTTTCTCCCGGCCCCTCCCCCTTAGTTCCCCGGTCATCCACCATGACTACCACAGGATCATGCGCTGCTTCCTTAATTTTTATCACCAGTTCCTGACCTGTCAGGATGGTCGGATTTCCGGCAGAGGCGGAAATACATCTGCCGCCGATATTCGCTGTCGCAGTCTCCACCGCATTTTTTGCAACCATGTCTCCATCCGTTACTAGTATAACCTTTCTTTTATCCATAAACTGCACCTCTCTAATGTTTGGCTTTGGGTCTGAAAGCAACCGATGCAATGTAGCCGAAGAAAATGGCAGCCGATATGCCGGCCGCAGTCGCTTTTATTCCGCCGGTGAAAGCACCGAGCAAGCCATATTTGTCGACATCATTGAAAGCACCCTTTGCCAGGCTGTAACCAAAACCTGTCAAGGGTACGGTCGCTCCCGCTCCCCCGATTTCGAGCACCTTTTGGTATAATCCGAATGTGGTCAGCACGACACCCAGTGTCACGAACAGCACAAGTATCCTGGCCGGAGTCATTTTAGTCTTGTCGATCAACACCTGCCCGACTGCACAAATAAGACCTCCGATAAAAAAAGCGTTCACATAGGACCCTATCGTTTGCTGCATCCAAAAACCTCCTCAATTGTTTTCTATAGCTACAGCATGTGCAATACATGGAATGCTCTCGCCCTGCTGCACACTTGTAGGACTCAGCAATGCTCCGGTCGGTACAAACAGAATTTTATTCAGCTTACCCTTCTTAAGCCTGTCATACAAAAAGCCCGCAAATACCGTTGCAGAGCAGCCGCAGCCACTTCCACCCGAATGGGCGTCCTGGGTCAGATCAAATATCATGACGCCGCAGTCGTGCAATTTGCTGCCAATCCTTATTCCATTCGAAGAAAGAAGGTCATCGACGATTTGTATGCCGATCCGGCCTAAATCACCTGTTACGACCATGTCGTAATAATCCTGGGGCAGCCCGGTATCCTCAAAATGTGCAAATATCGTATCTGCAGCCGCAGGTGCCATTGCAGCACCCATATTGTTCTGATCCTTTATTCCCATATCGACGATCTTGCCTGTAGTAATTTTCTTTATAAAAGGCCCCATCCCTGCAGATGAAAGCAGAACCCCGCCGGCACCCGTGACCGTCCATTGGGCTGTAGGCGGTCTTTGGGAGCCAAGTTCCAGCGGGAATCGAAACTGCCTTTCCGCTGAACAAAAGTGGCTTGAAGTCATACATGCGACATTTGCAGCGAACCCTCCATCAATTAACATGGCTCCCAGGCTCATTGTCTCCCCCATCGTAGAGCAGGCACCAAACACACCAAACAGCGGAATTTCACATTCTCTGAGTCCGAAACTTGCAGCAATGCATTGGTTCAGAAGATCTCCCGCAAGGATATAATCCAGCCCGCTCATGGCTATCGATGCATTCAGGGTCGTTTTGGACAAAGTTTCACGGATCATCTTGCTTTCGGCCATCTCCCAGCTTTTTTCACCCCAGAGCTCATCCTCCAGAATATGGTCGAAATAAGGTGCAAGCGGACCCTTGCCTTCCTTCGGGCCTACAATGGATGCTGTCGCAGCTATTGTAGGCGGTGATATCAATAAAACAGTCTGCTTGCCCATCCTTTTTTCCAACATCCCAGTTTTTCTCCTCATAAAAAATCTCAGTCAGAATTTGAGCAGATAATGCAGAATACCTGCCAGAATCGAGGTCGAAATACCATATACCAGCACAGGACCTGCTATCAGGAACATCCTGGCTCCCACCCCGATCACATAGCCCTCGGTCCTGTATTCCATCGCAGGGGATGCAATTGAATTTGCAAAGCCTGTAATCGGCACAATTGAGCCGGCGCCGGCAAATCTGCCCAGCTCGTCATAGATGTTCAGTCCGGTGAAAAGGACTCCCAGAAACACCATGGACATAGAGGTAAGTGCTGCTGTGATATCAATATCAAATCCCATATTGCGATAAGTATTGGTGAAAACCTGGCCTATTACACATATGAGGCCTCCCACTGCAAAAGCTCTTATCACATTTCTCAACAGCTTGGAATCAGGAGACTTACTGTCAACATACTTTTTATATTCATCTGCCGTCATCACCTGCTGCATAGATTATCTCCCCTTTCAGACAATAGGAATAAGCACTTCCCTTCATTACAAAAACTCCTCTGGACGGTGTCTTACTGCCGCTCTGCAATGCAAAATAAAGCCATATCAACGCTGCCATAATAATCAGCAGAAGAATTACCAGGAGCAGTCTGTACCTGTTCAATACTGCCAGCACGCTCAACACCCCGGTTCATATTCATATTAAAACTTCTTGAATTATTATTGGATTAGGCAGACAGTTATATGCAAAAAGATATTGCAAAAAGATTTAGCGGAGTAATTCACTTTTTGCAACAGATCCTGATGATCAGTTGATATTGATCCTTGTGCGAATATCCTCGAGAATCTTTTTTTCAATCCTGGAAACCTGAACCTGTGAAATGCCCAGCATATTGGCAATCTGAACCTGTGTCTTTTCCTTGAAATACCGCAGGATAATAATTTGCTTTTCCCTTGGTTTCAACGTATCAAGCACCTGTTTCAGTGCTATTTTATCAATAATGTCGGTTTCATCTTCATTACATTCGTCATTCAGCTTGTCAATCAGCATCAATGCTGAATTATCCCCATCATTAACCGGGTTGAACAAAGATTCCGGCGAATAGCTCGCTTCCACTGCCATCACAAGTTCTTCAATGGAAAGGTCAAGGCGCTGAGCCATTTCACCAATCGTCGGTTCCCGGCCAAGTTCCCGCGTCATGACCTCTTTTGTAATTCTTGCCTTGTTGGACGTTTCCTTAAGAGAACGGCTCACTTTGATGATACCGTCATCTCGCAGAAAACGCTTTATTTCTCCAATAATCATGGGTACTGCATACGTTGAAAATTTGACGTCGAAAGAAGTATCAAATTTGTTGATGGCTTTTATCAGACCGATACTGCCGATCTGGAACAAATCCTCCGTCTCGTGCCCCCTGTTCTGGAACCTGCGCACAATACTCCAGACAAGCCCGATATTGTTTTCCACAAGAACGGTCTGTGCCTGCTTGTCACCCGTCTTTGCCATGATGATCAGCTGTAATGTATCAATGCTTTTATAAGGATTCTCACTCATATTTTGAGCCTTTCTCTGCGCCTGTCAAGAGATACGGCGAATATATTGAAATATGTTCTATATATAGATATATTTTCCATCAACAAGCAAAAAAATATACCCTGCTTACAATGAAAAGATTAAATACTATTCCTTTTTTTCAATGCAATACCCTTCTATAGCATTGCAAAAAAGCCAGGTCATCCATAATTTGAAACTTTTTTTGCAATTTATCTTTTATTCCGGGTTGCCAAATTTCTTATAAAGCATGATAGTCGTACCATGTCCGGGAGTTGACTTCACGTCGATTTTATCCATGAAGCTCTCCATTACTGTAAATCCCATTCCGGAACGTTCCATATCGGGTTTCGAAGTGAAAAGCGGCTGCCTGGCCTGTTCTATATCCTCGATACCCTTCCCCTCATCCTTGATCTCAATCTCCACACTGTTGTCATATTGCCTGCAAATCATCGTGATCGTGCCGTACCTGTTTTCATATCCATGAATGATGGCATTTGTCACTGCCTCTGAAACAGCGGTCTTCACATCTGCAAGTTCTTCCAGCGTCGGATCCATCTGGGAGGCAAACGCAGCTGCCACCACCCTTGCAAAGGCCTCATTGCTTGATTTGCTCACAAATTCCAGTTTCATTTCATTAATTGGCTGCATACCATTTCTCTCCCTTAATTCATTACTTTCAACCGGGTTCTTTCACCTGTACGATCCAATTCACGCACTGATTAGCGCATGAATTGCAAAATCCAGGCTTTCGTATATGGGTATAAGCTTCACTATCCCGGATATCTCAAGAATGTGGCATATTTTCTGATTCTTGCAGATAATAGCCACCCTGCCCCCAAGCTTTTTAATATTCGCATACCTGCCTACTATCACACCAATACCTGAACTATCCATGAAACTCAGACCGGAAAAATCGAAAATAACATTTCGTGTCGTAGCCTTCAAAAGCTCCCCTTCTATCTTATTGCGCGCATACTCGGCAAAATGGTGATCCAATTCACCAGTAAAGGCTGCAATAAGGGTCGAACCCCTGTTGGAAAATTTAATATTCAATAGCGTCTCCTCCAAATAGTCAACTGAAGTCCACTGTAATGGTGTACAATGAGCAACAATAACTAATTCTTCAAATATATGGTATATCCTTCAAAGAATTATAGGAACATTTGTAGAAGTGAACATTTTTTTATTTCATATTATGACTTTTATCCGCTTGTTCTCTATGTTTTTCTGCAATTTCGTCCAGTTTTCTCAACCTGTGGTTTACACCCGATTTGCCAAGCGGTGGCGATAACAGCTGGCCCAGTTCAACCAGATTGGAGTCGCTGTATTCAAGTCTTATTTCAGCGATATCCCTCAGATTATCAGGGAGTTTGTCGAAACCGATTTTTTTGGCGATATACCTGATGTTCTCCACTTGTCTCATAGATGCATTCACGGTTTTTTCAAGATTTGCCGTCTCACAGTTGACAATCCTGTTCACCGTATTGCGCATGCCCTTGAGGATTCGAACATTCTCCAGTTCCATCAATGCTGTGTGGGCGCCGACAATATTGAGAAAATCGACGATATTCTCCCCTTCCTTGAGGTAGGTGACGTAGCTGCCCTTTCTTCTGATGATCCTCGCCTTCAGCCTGAACATACCGAGTAACCTGCATAATTCCTGGGCAAGTACCTGTGTCCTGGAGGTAAGCTCCAGATGGTAAGTCTTTTCCGGGTCGCTGATCGAGCCTCCGGCCAGAAACGCCCCCCTGAGGAAAGCCTTCCGGCAGCATTGATGTTTAAACTGTCCCCTGTCTGCAATCACCAGTTCCATCGGCTGTTCTCCGGCAGATTGCACATAAGTTGCTCCGGTATGCCGCAGAAGTTCTGACGAACCCATTGCCGGCGTGATAAAGAGCATATAGGATACATGCTTCTTAAGCTTCCTGCTCTTCCTGATTGTCACTTCAGGAGATATGTCACACAGTCTCTTGATGCTGCTGTAAATTTTCCTCGCAAAAGCGGCATTCTCTGTAGTGATCTTTATGACAGGCTCGCTGTTCGCCGTTATTGATACCGTACCATTAAGACAAAGGGCCGCCGCAAGTTCTGAAAACTGGCAGCACTGATCCATACATTCCAACCGGCATAATTCATTTTTAACCGTTGATGAAAATGACAAATATAAACACCCCGCAAGTCCTATTTTTTTTACACATCGTTCAAAGAAAATGTTTCGGTCACAGAAATACATTCTTACCCAAGTATAGAATTTTCTGAGGAAATTTTATACTATTGCTGTGTTTCAATGAGTCTGTCCGCAAGCAGAGCGTGCTGCTCGCTCTTGCATCCCAGACGCGAGACACGCTCAACCGGTACCCGCCACTCCACGCTATTTGGTAAACAAAAGAGTCATAGAGGCAAGGGCCGCCTTTAGCCTTGTTATAAAACACAATGAGTTTACTCAGGACGCATGGGCGAGCAGTTGACAAAGTCAACGACCAGCCCCGGGACGCATGGGCGAGCAGTTGACGCCGGTCAACGACCAGCCCCGGGACACAGCACATGCTCGGTATAGGCCCGGAGCACCTCGGCCACACTCCACGCCTGGGCATGGCATCCTCTTGGAATCAGCGGCTCATCTCCGTCGAAAATCTCCGAAATATTGCAGAGGCACGCATTTTGCAGATGATCCCTGAATGGCTCGAGAAATCTGGCTGGCATTCCGCTGTATTCCGGTTCCTTCCCGAACGTTGCTGCAAATGCCGTTACAAAAGGTCCAGCAAGCCATGCCCAGACCGTACCCTGATGATATGCCGAATCCCTTGCAAATTGATCCCCCGTACAGTGCCCCCTGTACTGCGATGAAAGAGGCGACAGGCTGCGCAATCCATATGCGGTATACAACTCCTTCCATACCTTCTCAACACAGCACCTGGCCTCAATACCCTCAATCACAGGATGGGAAAGGCTTACTGCGAAAATCTGGTTGGGCCTGACGCTGTCATCGCAGAAGTCCCCGTCGACCATGTCGTACAGGTATTTCCCGTTCTCATTCCAAAAGATTTTTCTGAAGCTTTCCTTTACCCTATCAGCCAGCCCGGTATACACAACCGGATTCTGGCCGAATCTCCCGGTCAGCAATTCCATTACCCGCAGAGCATTATACCAGAGTGCGTTTATTTCAACCGCCTTGCCATGCCTGGGCGTGAATACTGTAGAACCCATTTTGGCATCCATCCAGGTAAGCTGAGTCTTCTCATCTCCTGCAATGATCAGTCCGTCCGCATCCATGTGGATATTGTGCAATGTCCCCTTTTTATAAGCATCTAATATCTGGACCATTGAACGATAGAGCTTGCGTTCCACAAATTCATAATCACCTGTATATTGTATGTACTTGTTGACCGCTTCGAAAAACCAAAGCGCGGCATCTACCGTGTTGTAGCCCGGAACGCCGCCTTCGTCCGGAAACATGTTCGGAATGAGTCCATATTCCATATATTCACAGAACGTTCCAAGGATCCGGGCAGCGTCATCATAGCGCCCGGTTGACAGTGTGAGGCCGCAAAGGGAGATCATTGCATCCCTGCCCCAGTCCGTGAACCAGGGATAGCCTGCAAGAATGGTTTTTGAATCTGTTGATTCCCTGGTCGCAATAAATTGATCAGCCGCTCTCACAAGCGTACATGCAAATTCATCCTTATAACCCGCTTTTGCCGCAAGAGACGACAGCCTGACCTTCTCGGCAACGACCAGGAGCTGTCCGTCCGGATATTCCCTGTCCTTTTCAATTGTTCCTATTAACGTAAAAGTCCGTTCACTGCATGGTTCAACGGAAATTTCAAAGCTGCCGGGAACATAATGGTCTTCATAGGCGTGTAGACCTCTCTCCTGTTCCACTGCATAAAACATGTTTTCAAACCAGCAGTCCTGCATCGGATTATAGCTGCTGCCCTTGCATCTGAGGGTGATATTAATATCCAGATCATATGGCTTGATATGGGTTCCGTCTCCGGAGGGATCCTGTTCAAACTTCATATTACTGCGTTTTGAATCGCTGTGGTAATCTCTGAAATTAACCAGTGGTGTCAGTCGTATTGTTAGTTTATCTGTGCCGCTTATCACACGATAAATCACAGCAACAGTATTTTCGCCGTAGACCATGGTAATTGTCTTTTCTATCAGGATATCTCCGATGTTATAGGTAAACACCGGCAAAGGATCCAATTCGAAGCTCTGAAGATGGTTAAAGCCTTTCTTCACATAGTCGCCGGTTGAAAATGCATGCAGGTCGTATTCCCTGTCGTCCACAATTACGGTTTCATGAATTTGGGAGAGAACCAGATGTCTGTGCACGGGCGGTTTTAAGGAAGCAATTAGCAGTCCATGGTATCTGCGTGAATTTCCGCCGACAACGGTTGAAGATGAAAACCCTCCGATACCGTTCGTCAACAGCCATTCCCTCTCAATAGCACGTTCCCAGCTACGCCATTCCGATTTTCCAAGTCTCACTGCTCACTCTTCCCTTCTATCCACGTTCTTCTTTAGTCTGTCCTTTAGATAAGAATAATCAACCATCCTCTTTCTATCTCTGGCAAGAACCGTATCTGCAACATGATCAATAATAGTCTCGGCAAGCTTGTCATGATCATGTCTGACAAAGCCGTTTTTTATTGTATAATAGCTGCCTTCAATTAACTTGATCCCGGCGTCTGCTATTTTCTCCCTGTCGATCCTCACCTGCTCTGCACCGTCATTTTTATATTTTCCTCTCAAACCGGACGGGATAGATGCACTGTTGGCAATGCAGCTATCTATGATTCCCTTGTAAGAATGCTCCTCCAGTGCAGCAATATGGTCATATACACTATAGCCTTCCGTCTCATTGGGCTGTGTCATCACATTGCAAACATACACTTTCATTGCCTTGCTTTTTTTGATCGCGGAACAAATCCCTTTGACCAGCAGGTTCGGTATGATGCTGGTATAGAGACTGCCCGGGCCAAGTACGATGATATCGGCTTCATCGATTGCCTCCAATACCTCGTTGAGCGGCTTTGCCCAGGCTGGTTCGAGGTATACGTGTTTTATCCTGCCCTTGTGGAAGCTGCCGTGTGTCCCTATTTTAGACTCTCCATAAATGACGCAATTATCGTCAAGTTCTGCACATAACATGACATTTTCGAGTGTAACGGGCAATACTTTGCCAGTTACTGCAAGAACATCGCTCATTTTTTTTACGGCCTCCTCAAAACTGGAAGAAATGCCGTCCATCGCTGCAAGAAACAGGTTCCCGAAGTTCTGTCCCTTCAGCGTTCCATCCTGAAACCTGTATTGCAGAAGCTGTTCCAAAATAGGCTCCGTATCAGCCAAGGCAAGCACACAATTGCGAATATCCCCGGGAGGCAGCATTCCGAGTTCCTGGCGTAGCATTCCCGAGCCGCCGCCGTCATCTGCCACGGTAACTACTGCCGTTATATTCGAGCTATAGGCTTTCAGACCCCGAAGCATCGTTGCCAGTCCGGTCCCACCGCCAATCGCAACAATCTTGGGGCCTTTTATCAGTATCCTTTTATCATACAGGAGGCTGTTCAATTTCTCCGAATTGATCGCAGGGCCGAAAGTACTCGCATTAATGGCACCAAGCACAGTTCTCATCAAATACTTGGCAGCTGTCAGTATCAATATGATCCCCGGAATGACAAGTAAAAGGGACAACAGACTTTTAACATATCCCAGTTGAATCGCCCTGACAAAGATCGATATCCCTGCACTGATACAGCTTACACCGGCAATCCCGAGAAGAAGCCATCTCTTTATGCGCAGACCCGGACGGAACCATTCCCTCAGTTTCATCTGCTCGCACTCCTGCCATCCTTTTCTATGTCCCTGTGTTCAACAATCGTTCTATGCTGCTTTTCTGTCAAATATTCATTCAGCTTGTCGGCAATAGCCACAGAACGGTGTCTTCCGCCGGTACAACCGATTCCGATCACCAGTTGGGATTTTCCCTCCTTTACATAGTTGGGAATAAGGAAGTCCAACATGGCATTCAACTTTTCAAAAAACTCAACTGTTTCGGACATGCCAAGGACATACTCTCTGACACTGTCATTTTTTCCCGTGAGTTTTTTCATTGATTCAATGTAATACGGGTTGGGTATGAACCTTACATCAAAGATCAGGTCACATTCAATTGGAGCTCCGTATTTGAAGCCGAAGGAAATGATATTTATGATTAAACTGCGAAAAGAGCTGTCCTGCCCGATAATGCCAAGAATAGCATCCTTTAGCTGCCTCGGTGTCAATACGGAGGTGTCAATTACATAATCCGCTCTGTCCTTTATTTTCTGCAGGACCTTCCGTTCCTCGCTGATGCCCTTCAGAAGCCTGCCCTCCTGAGCAAGCGGATGCGATCTCCTTGATTCCTTGTATCTTTTAATGACCACCTTGTCGGAGGCTTCCATAAACAGGATTTCATAAGTATTTCCAGCCTCCCTCAAAGCCTCAAGTGCCGGGAAAAGATCATTAAGCAGTTCCCCTCCGCGGATATCTATGACCAACCCTATTTTGTCCATTTTCCGATAGCTCTGCGAGCAAATTTCCGCTATTTTCGGTATAAGCAACGGTGGCAGATTGTCTATACAATAAAAGCCATCATCTTCAAGTTGTTTTGCAACCAGACTCTTCCCGGCACCTGATATTCCCGTGATAACAATAAATCTCATCCTCTGCCTCCCCTTAGGCGAACCACCTCAAATGCCCCGCACTATTGTTCCCCCACTATTCTGACTTCCGTCTGAAGTTCTACGCAAAACTGCTCTAAAACTGCAGTCTGTATGTGCTCTATAAGTGTGATGACATCGGCGGCTGTGGCGGATCCCCCGTTTACAATGAAACCGCAGTGCAGGCACGACACCTCCGCCCCTCCGATCCGGTAACCTTTCAGACCGCAATCCTGTACAAGCTTTCCTGCAAAAAGACCCTCGGGCCTTTTGAATACACTGCCTGCGCTCGGCATGTCCAGAGGCTGTTTTGCACGGCGCCGCGCCGCGAACTCTTCCATTTTTGCCCTGATTTCCTCTTTTTTGCCGCGATTGAGTTTAAGTTGTGTTTCCAGCACAATCCCGCCGTCAGACTGTATATAGCTGGAGCGTTTCCCAAAACAGTGCCCCCTGCGATCAAGTGTGAGGACCTTTGCATCCCTGGCCAGGTATTCCGTATTCTCCACAACCATCGACATCTCACCGCCATAAGCACCTGCATTCATCGTTACGGCACCTCCCAGTGTACCTGGAATGCCTTCGGCAAATTCAAGGCCGGTAAGTCCATGCTCCAGTGCGATCCTCGACAAGTGTGAAAGCAGGATGCCCGACTGTGCGTAAATACATTCTTCTTCAACCCGGCAAGCGCTCATATTGTCTTTGAGTTTTACCACAACACCTCTGATGCCCTTGTCTCTTACAATCAGATTTGTTCCGTTGCCCATGACAAACAACGGAATTCCGTTTTGTTCACAAACACTGCACACGCCAGTCAGACCGGCTATGTCGTGCGGCGTGACAAGGTAGTCCGCAGGACCTCCCAATTTGAACGAGGTATGTTTAATCATCGGCTCATCTGTAAAGACATTGCTGCTACCCACAATTTCGGCAAGCAGCCCGGCAATCTTCCGATTATCCAAATGAATGCTCCTTTCGGATATAGATAATATACTCTATAGTACTTTATGCATTACTTTCTTAGCAGATTTTCTCTCTTTCAGGTAGTCTTCCATTTTCTCAAGGGAGGTAGAAATGACAAGCTCCTCGGGCATGTTTACTTCTTTGAGCATCTCCTGAAGTCTGTCAAATCTGCCTATATCATAACATATATGCGCATCGCTGCCGCATGTGACCCTTACCCCATACTTTTTACATTTCTTCAGAAACTCCATGCAATTACCTTCACAGCCCTTCCTGACCCTGAATGAACTGTTATTGATTTCGATCAGTTTGCCATATTCACCGGCAGCTTTGACCACCTCGTCGATATCCACCTGGAAAACAGGGTTCCCCGGATGCGATATGGTATCGACATATGGATTTTTTAATGCGTTTAACATCCCATTCGTGTGCTCTTCCACAGTACCCGGTTCAATTGTGATATCATGAAAGCTGGCATTCACAAATTCCAGCCTCGACAGGCATTCCTCCGGAATGTCGATCTCCCCTGAATAATTGATGATATTTACCTCAGCCCCTTTAATGATCCTCACACCCTGTATGAATTCCGGAATCACCTTTAGATTCCAGAAGTGCAGCAATGTCGAAGCACCCTGCATCGAAGGGCCGTGATCCGTCATAGCAAAAGCCTTAATCCCTTTTAATCCGGCTTCAACGGCATTTTCCTGCAATGTGCTGTAAGAATGCCCGCTGGCCAGTGTATGCGTGTGTGTATCAACAACAAGATTCAACCCTATTCCTCCGTTTTTACCGTTTCATTGGTAAATCTCTCACTAATAACTCTTGCAGCATTATAGCCCATTTTTTTCTGTCTGTGGTTCATCGCCGCCACTTCCACAATAATTGCAAGATTCCTGCCGGGTCTTACCGGAATGACCAGCGACGGGACCTGTATCCCGAGTATATCTGTATATTGATCGTCCAGACCGAGTCTGTCGTATATCTTCTCGTTGTTCCAGAGCTCGAGCTTGATCATCAGATTGATATTTTCCTGCATTTTTACCGAACCCATTCCATACAGGTTCTTGACGTCAAGAATACCTATCCCTCTGATCTCAATAAAGTGCCTGATATTCTCAGGTGCGGTACCAAGCAGTGTCTTGTCGGATACCCTTCTGATCTCCACAACATCATCGGCGATCAGACGATGTCCCCTTTTTACAAGTTCAAGAGCTGTCTCGCTTTTACCAACGCCGCTTTCTCCAAGGATCAGCACACCTTCACCGTATACTTCGACCAGAACACCATGTTCCGAGGTTCTTGGGGCCAGCAGCACATTGAGGTACCGGATCAGCCCGCTCATGAACCTTGATGTGATGTCATCCGTCCTGTAAACCGGGATGTGATATTTTTTCGATACGATAAGCATCTCTTCAAAAGGTTGGAGATTTCTGGCAATCACCACACAGGGAAACCCCGTCCTGAAAAACAGATCCAGCTTCCTCAGCCGATCATCGGGTGAAAGGCTTGCCAGATAGGTCATCTCGACCTTTCCTATAATCTGTATCCTGTCCGTACCGAAAAATTCCATGTAGCCGGATAATTGAAGACCCGGTCTGTTGACATCAGATGTAGTGATATCGATATCGCCGACCGATGAAGTACAACAAACCTCTTCAAGCTGGAACTCCTCGACTACCGAACTGAGTTTTACTGTATACATTGCCTTCCTCCTGAACACTCCTTGTATAAATCTTTTCAGATAGATAAACCTTAAACAAAATTATATACCAACACCTCATATCGTACAAATAAAATTAATACATAAAGAACGACCCTGCAAAGAGGTTTCCCTGCAGGGCCGGTAATAAACAACTATTTTTGTGAGTTCCGTCTGTGAGTCGGATAAGGTTTTAAGCCCTCTTTCCAATTCTCATTTTGTAGAAGGAACGCCATACAAATACTAAAGCAACTACAAAGAATATAGCGCCGACATACGGAGCGATACCCCTGAATGTTTCCGACAGAGCAATTGACATTGCGAGTGTTCCAAACAGTGTAGTAAACTTGATGATCGGGTTCAAAGCAACAGATGAAGTATCCTTGAAGGGATCACCTACTGTATCTCCAATAACAGCAGCATCATGAAGCGGCGTACCCTTTTCTTTCAAATCGACTTCGACTACCTTCTTCGCATTATCCCAGCATCCGCCTGCATTTGCCATGAAGATGGCCTGGAACAGACCAAAGACGGCAATCGAAATCAAGTATGCTATGAAGAAGGAAACCGGTGCGAAGGCATTCAGTTTATCTGCTGCGGACGCTCCTGCTTCAATTGCTCTTGGCGCAGAGAAGAAAGCAAATGCAAGTGCAAAGGAGAACAATGCTATAAAGATATTGATCATGCCTTTTTGAGCATACTGCGTACAAATCTTTACAACTTCCTTGGACTTTTCAGTTGCTGCCTTCTGGCTTGCATTTTCATCCAGTTGTATGTTCTTCTTAATATAATCAACCGCTCTGTATGCACCGGTTGAAACAGCCTGCATGGATGCGCCGGTAAACCAGTAGATGACAGAACCGCCGCACAGGAAGCCGAGGATTGTGTATGGGTTCAGCAGATTGAGAATGCTCTCCGGTTCAACACCAAGAACATTCTTTATTACAAGTATCAATGAGAAAATCATTGTAGTGGCACCAACCACTGCCGTACCAATCAAAACAGGTTTTGCAGTCGCTTTGAAGGTATTGCCGGCACCGTCGTTCTTTTCAAGGTAATCCTTACCTGTTTCGAAATCCGGTTTGAAACCAAAATCCTTCTCAATTTCATTTTCAATATTCGGTATTGTTTCTATAAGAGAAAGCTCATAAATGGATTGGGCATTATCCGTAACAGGACCATAACTGTCTACTGCTATCGTCACAGGACCCATGCCAAGGAATCCGAAGGCTACAAGGCCAAATGCGAATATGGAAGGGTAATCCATAATCTGTCCCAAGCCTCTCAAGCTTGCAATATATGCAACAAACATCAGTGCAAAGAATACGAGACCCATCCAGAAAGCGCTGAAGTTACCGGCGATAAGGCCTGCAAGAATATTAAGAGAAGGTCCGCCTTCTTTAGATGCGGTAACGGTTTCCTGAACATGTGTCGATTTGGGGCTTGTAAATATCTTTGTGAATTCAGGGATAATAGCAGCTCCAAGTGTACCGCAGCTGATGATTACAGCAAGAATTATCCACAAGGAAGGGGATTTCGTATAAACTTCCGAACCTGCATGACCAATCATCAAATAGCTGACGATAAAAGTAACAATTATTGAAAAAATCGATGTAATCCACACAAGATTCGTGAGTGGTTTTTCAAAATCCAGATCGGTAGTCTTGCCATATAGGGCATTACTTAACATCTTATTTATGTAGAATGAGAATACCGAAGTTATTACCATCAATATACGCATTACAAAAATCCATATGAGAAGATTTGTCTGAAGACTGATGTCACCTTTTCCGACTGCCAGGCATATAAACGAGACAAGAGCGTACCCGGTTACACCATAAGTTTCAAATCCGTCAGCCGTAGGTCCGACACTATCACCGGCATTGTCGCCTGTACAATCGGCAATAACACCAGGATTACGCGGGTCATCCTCTTTTATCTTGAAGACGATCTTCATCAGGTCACTTCCGATATCGGCGATTTTTGTAAAGATACCGCCTGCAATACGAAGGGCACTTGCGCCGAGCGACTCACCGATAGCAAAACCGATGAAGCTTGCGCCTGCCAAATCACGTGGGATGAAGGTTAGAATGATCAGCATAACGAACAGTTCAACAGAGACAAGAAGCACTCCTATGCTCATTCCTGCATCAAGCGGAATATTCAGAAGTTTGAGGGGCTTCTTCTCCAAGGAGGAAAAGGCCATTCTGCTGTTTGCCAGTGTATTCATACGGATACCATACCAGGCGATACCGTAGGAACCCAATATTCCTATGACCGTCCACAGCAGTATAAACACAACCGCGCCTACTGATTTTGACTCAAGAAATCCAAAATAGAAGGCCATACAAACACCGATTATCACAAACAGTGCTATGAGAAACTTGCCTTGCTGAACTAGGTAGGTCTTGCAAGTTTCAAAAATAGTTTGTGAAACGTCAAGCATTGATTTGTGGGCTTTAATCTTTTTAACCTTGAGAAATTGGTATAGACCAAAGAGCATTCCCAAGATACAAACGCCCATTCCCACAATCAGAAGTGTGTTCTGATCTGACGTAAACCCAGGAACCGACAGGTCTGCTTCACTTTTTGCAAATGCCGCTAGTGGCATAAGCAGGGCTGCAATCAAGCTAACTACACCAATAAACAGCACTTTTAGCGCTTTATTGGCTTTCTTTCTCACATTCATTACTGCATCCTCCCCTTAATTAAGTATTAGTAATATATTTTCAATCCTCCTGACCAGGAAGATAATAAAAAATTTACACCATGCTACATTATAATACTCAAAACCACAATATTCAATATAATAAAGGCAAATTATCTAAGTTGAAAATAATTTTGTACAAGCATAAAAAGAGTGTATCCTGCAACAACCGCAGTATACACTCTTTTAAACTGGAGCGGGTGATGGGAATCGGACCCACGCAATCAGCTTGGAAGGCTGATGTTCTACCATTGAACTACACCCGCAGATAACGGAGACCGGAGAATAAAAAACCAGAGACCGCCGATACAGGAATCAAATCCGAATTACCTTTGATCACTGGTTTCATCATTTTTTGAGGGGTTGGTCGTTGACTGATAATATCAACTGCTCGCCCAAGCGCCCTGCCTGCGATAATATGGAGCGGGATACGAGATTCGGACTCGCGACTTTCACCTTGGCAAGGTGACACTCTACCACTGAGTTAATCCCGCAAATTCATCAGGCAAAAGTTATTATACAAAACCCCCCCTTGTTTTGTCAAGGGGGGTGCTTTGATATTTATCCCTTTTTCCCATGTTTAGCGTCAAGATATTCATCAATCGCCTTTGCAGCCTTTTTACCGGCCCCCATGGCAAGTATTACCGTCGCCGCGCCTGTGACGGCATCTCCGCCGGCGTAAACGCCATCCCTGCTTGTGGCACCGGTCTCCTCCTCCACAATGATGCCTCCCCATTTCTGTGTTTCAAGACCTGGAGTCGTTGATTTTATCAGCGGATTTGGAGACTGGCCGATCGCTATGACAACAGTCCCGACCTCAAGAACCTGCTCGGATCCCTGCTTCGGTACAGGTCTCCTCCTGCCTGACGCATCAGGTTCGCCAAGCTCCATTTCGACACACTCCATGCCCTTGACCCACCCATCCTCTGTTCCAATTATCTTTGTCGGGTTGGTCAGGAGTTTGAATATGATGCCCTCTTCCTTAGCATGATGGACTTCCTCCAGCCTTGCAGGCATCTCAGCTTCGGAACGCCGGTACACGATATATACCTTCTCCGCGCCAAGCCTTTTGGCACATCTGGCTGCATCCATGGCCACATTTCCACCGCCTACGACGGCAACACTGCCGGTCACTCTCACAGGGGTATCCGTTTCGGGGAATTTATACGCCTTCATGAGATTTATTCTCGTAAGGAATTCATTCGCAGAATAAACGCCGTTCAGATTCTCACCCGGAATATTCATGAAACTTGGAAGTCCGGCGCCGCTTCCGATGAAAATAGCCTCATACCCTTCTTCAGCAAGCTCATCCAGTGATAAGACCTTCCCGATGACCATATTTGTCATAATATTAACACCAAGCTGCCTTACATTGTCGATTTCCTTCTGTACAAGCGCTTTCGGCAGTCTGAATTCAGGTATCCCGTACATCAGTACACCGCCGGGTACGTGAAATGCTTCAAATATCGTGACTTCATATCCTAATTTCGCCAGATCTCCGGCACAGGTAAGTCCTGCCGGGCCCGAACCTACAACAGCCACCTTCCTGCCGTTACGCGTATTGCAGGTTATACGGTTTTCCCCGTTCTCCATGAACCAGTCCGCTGCAAATCTTTCCAGTCTGCCTATACCAACCGGCTCGCCTTTCTTCCCCCTCACGCAAAGCTGCTCGCACTGTGATTCCTGGGGACATACCCTTCCGCAGATAGCCGGAAGGCTGTTCGTTTCCTTGATCTTGTTGCCGGCTCCTTCAAAATCACCTTCACTAATCAGTTTGATGAATTCGGGGATCTGAACATTCACAGGGCACCCCGCTACGCAGGGTTTCGTTTTGCACTGCAGGCACCTCTGGGACTCCTTCAGCGCCATTTCGGCGTTGTAACCAAGGGAGACTTCGGTAAAATTAGTATTTCTTACATTCGGATCCTGCTCCGGCATTTTTACTTTATTCAATGACATATCAGGCATTAGCGGCACCTCCAAGTCTGCAGACGTGATCCTCAAGAGACTGCTTTTCATGTGTCTTGTACATGGCCTGTCTTCTCATCGCCTCATCAAAGTCCACTTCGTGTCCGTCAAAATCAGGCCCGTCCACACAGGCAAATTTTGTCCTGCCGGCCACAGTGACCCGACAGCCGCCACACATTCCTGTCCCGTCTATCATTACCGGGTTCATACTCACAAGTGTTTTAATCCCATACTGCTTTGTAAGCAGCGATACCATCTTCATCATGATCAGCGGACCGATCGCAATGACAAGATCATACTTGTTGCCTTCTTCAATCAGCTTTTTCAGTATATCGGTAACGAAGCCCTTATTGCCGTTGGAACCATCATCTGTTGCTACGAACAAGCGAGTGCTTGCCGCTTTCAATTCATTCTCCAGCAAAATCAAGCTGCTGTTTCTGAAGCCAGTGATAACATCAACCTCCGTGCCAAGACTGTGGAGTTTCTTTGCCTGAGGATACGCAATAGCGGTACCAAGACCTCCGCCAATTACCGCAGCCTTTTTATATCCCTCAAGATGACTTGCTACGCCGAGCGGCCCTGCAAAATCCAGCAGTTCATCCCCCGCTTCAAGTGTTCCGAGCAGCTTTGTACTCTTCCCGACTTCCTGGAATATAATCGTAATCGTCCCTTTACGTCTATCATAATCTGCAACCGTAAGCGGTATTCTCTCCCCGTTCTCGTTGACTCTTAAAATGATGAACTGACCGGGTTCAGCCTTTCTTGCAACATAAGGCGCTTCTACCTCAAACAGTTTGACTGTGGGATTGAGTACCTCTTTTCTTACTATTTTGAACATATAAACCCCCCCCTGTATAAACCCTGATAAACCTTGATAAACCCTGTATGAACTCTGATATACTCGGTTAAACCCTATAAAAAACATAAGCTGCATTTGAAAACATGCAACTTATGAAGATTACCAAATTACACAATATTCTTTTTTATTTTAAACCACTGTTTGCTAAACTGCAATATGCAACCGCACATTATGCATCATATGGATTAATATGCATAATACGGTATCGGGCAGTTATACGTTAGCTGTGGCACCGTCAGGTGCTATGACACTTTTTGCCTCTATTCCATCGAAACATTTGGCAAGATGCCTGATATCAATATCCTGCTTTAGAGTCAATGCAAGCACTACTATTACGATAGCAGAAACAGGCAGTGATATGAATAACGGGTCCACCATCGAGAGTGATTGAAGTGCAGTACCCTCGACAAGCGAAGGCTTGCCTGTAAGCAGAGCACAAAGCTGGAGGCTTGAGGATTCTTTTTTGTGTATGAAGAAAATCCAGAAGAAGCTGGTGATAAAACCGCAGATCATGCTCCATTTTGCTGCAGCCATTGGCATTTTCTTCACATATAGTGCACCAATATAGGCTGGCAGGAAAGATGCAGCGCAAAGACCGAAAAATAATGATGTCCCTGTTGCGATAATTGCCATGCTGACATCCAGAAAGCTGGCAAGCCATGCAATACCTGTACTAAGGACAACGCCTACCAGCATGCCGCCTTTTGAAAGCACCATGCTGCTCCCCTTGCCACCCAGGCTCTTTTCGTATACATCCCTGCCGATTGCCGTTCCCATTGTATGGAACTGAGAGCTCAGCGTGGACATGGCAGCAGCCA